>JAQVKJ010000218.1 GCA_028694715.1 Weeksellaceae bacterium
ATGAACAAAATGACGAATTCAAACCCATCATGGATTCTTACAACGAAATGCTCGAAAAACTCAATCACCAATCAAATTTGCTTGCACTGACCGAAAGGGAAGATGCCTGGCGGGAAATGGCGAAACAAGTGGCGCATGAAATCAAAAACCCACTAACACCCATGCGTATGCTTATCCAGAATTATGTCAGAAAATACAACCCCAACGATCCGAATGCAGTAGAGAAATTAAACGAACTTTCAGAAACTCTTATCAGTCAGATTGATACCATGTACGCAATTGCAGAAGCATTTTCTGATTTTGCGAGATTGCCAATGAGAAATGATGAGGAGATTGATGTGGTGGAAACCATTTGCACCTCGCTGGAAGTATTTCCTCAAGAATCAGTTCAATTTTCATCTCCTTTGAAAGAACTCAAAATCAATTTTGACCGCATCTATCTGATTCGGATCATTACCAATCTGGTCAAAAATTCAATCCAAGCAATTCCAGAAGACCGGAAATCTGAAGTGAGCGTTTCCTTGCAAAAAATCAAAGATTTTATCATTATCAGGGTGACTGACAACGGGGTGGGAATACCACCGCATTTGGGTGATAAAATTTTTGAACCAAAATTCACTACAACCACAGGAGGCACAGGCTTGGGCTTGGCAATGGTCAAAAAAATCGTGGAAGACTACAATGGAGAAATCAGATACATAAGTGAGGAAAACAGAGGTGCTGAATTTATTATCAGAATTCCTTATGCCAGAGTCAGTATTTAATTTCAAACAATTTTCAGTCAGACACAGGGACTCGGCCATGAAGGTCGGAGTGGATGCAGTGCTACTCGGCGCTTGGGCAACTGCAGAAAACCCAAAGCATATATTGGACATCGGCTCCGGCACAGGCATAATTGGGATGATGTTGGCGCAAAGATTCGAAAAAGCCAAAATTACAGCTGTGGAAATTATGGAAGAAGCATTTAATGAAACCGTTTTTAATTATCAAAACAGTCCTTTTTCGGACAGATTTTCTGCAGTTCATGCACCTATCCAATCGTTTAAGAGCAATATAAAATTTGATTTGATTGTCAGCAATCCACCCTTTTTTGACCCCACTCATACTGACCACTCAGCGAGAAGCAAGGCCAGACAACAGCACTTATTGAATTTTGATGAATTATTGAAAACAAGCAGTAAACTACTGTCAGACAATGGACACTGCGCATACATTGTTCCGTATTCGGCAGGAAATCATTTCATACAAACCGCTTCTTTATACGGTCTGATTCCCAAAAGAATAATGAATGTCAGAGGAAATCCGGTGGCTGATTTCAAACGAAGCATGTTGTTGTTTTCAAAAACGAAGACAACATTGCAAACCGATGCGCTGACCATAGAACATACAAGGAATGTTTTTACGGATGATTATATCCGATTGACCAAAGATTTCTACTTAAAAATGTGATGAAGCTATTTTTTGACTGTTCTAAATTGCTTGATTTTTAGATAAATAAACTGCTTATCGGGCTTTTGCTCAGAATAAAAATAAACAACTGCTTTCTCATTGACTGCTTTGTTTAAAAAATTATGACCCTGAAAGATGCTTTCTTCAATCAGAAATTCATGCCCTTTTGGATTGATTACCACCTCATCTGGATACAGAATTGCTTTTTCTTTTTCATCAATTTTTATTTTAAAAAGCCGGCGCATTTCCATAGAATCCAAGGCACTATATACGCCAAGCAATCCGGCTACATACTCAGATTTCGGATGATTTCTCAATTCCATCGGCTTATCCATTTGGATAATTCTGCCCTGTTTTATGACAAAAATTCTGTCAGAATACCCCATGGCATCATGGATGTCGTGGGTGGTAATCAGCACAGTGACACGGTTTTCTGCAGCCCATTCTCTGATGCCGTTTCTGATTTCAAACTTCAACGACTGATCAAGGTGTCCGTAGGGTTCATCCAGCAACAAGACTTCTGGTTTGGCTGCCAATGCAGCCGCTATTGAAATCCGCTGTCTTTGTCCTCCGCTCATTTTGGAAGGAAGCTCATTGCGGTATGCATACAGACCCACTGCCTTCAATGCCTTGTTGATGTTTCTTTTCTTTTTGATTAGATTGGAATTGCTCAGGTATTTTCCAGTATTCTCTGCCACACTCACCGTTTCCGATAAATCGAATTCCTGGGTAACAAACTTCATCTTGGGGTGTCCGGGGACAAGTTGAAAAGCCGGCCCTTTCACAGGTTCATCTTGGTAAAGAATCTCGCCGATTGTTGCATCTTCGAGTCCGTAAATCAGTTTGAGCAAAGTGGATTTACCACTGCCACTTTCGCCCAGAATACTGATGAATTCACCTTCTTGAACAATGAAGTTGATTCGCCTCAGCACCGGTTTTCCCGAACGATATTCAAAACTGAGATTTCTTGATTTGAGCATACTCAAAGATAACCCGAAACTTGTTAACCACATAAATTTAAGGGCTTTATTTGATATGAAAAAAACAATCATTCCTAAAGATTTTCTTAAAATCTATATCCAAAAGCTGTTTCTTATCATACATCAATTTGAGGGCATGGTGTTTGCTATAATTTTGCGATAAATTTTAGAAAATGAAGAAAATATTTTTAGGACTAACAGTTGCAGGGATGATTGTTATAAGCTCATGTGGCAAAAGTGCAGACACCCTTGCAACAGAAGATGCACAAGAAGTATTGGCAGCGTCAGAAGACGCTGAATCGTTTGTTGTGGACACAAACGAGAGTTCAACCACCTGGAGAGGTTTTAAGTTCTTTCAGGATGCTACAAAACCTGAAGAAGGCCACTTTGGCATCATCAAACTAAAAGAAGGTGTGCTCAGCGTGAAAGATGGTATGCTGGAATCAGGGAAATTAATTTCGGATCAATCCACCATCGAAAATCATGATGTGGAAGACCAGGGGCAAAAATCAGATTTGGTGAATCATTTGAAATCTCCTGATTTTCTGAATATTGAAGAATTCCCGCATGCTACATTTGAAATTTCAAAAGTAAATCCGCTGGCCGAAGGTGATTACAATACTGAAATTTCGGGTAACTTAGATTTCAGAGGTGTTCCAAAAAACATAACTTTCAAAGCCAATGTGAAAGTTGAGGGAGACAAACTGAGCATTCAATCAGAGGAATTCACCATCAACAGACAAGAATTCGGAGTTGATTTTGCACCCGGAAATGATACTGTAATCAAAGATGAAGTAGTACTTCAGTTGGACATCAAAGCCGACAGAGAGGCATAAGAAAAGAAATCTTGACAACATACAAAACCCCGAATCGCCGGGTTTTTTTTGTGTCTATAGATAAATAAAAAATCCGGCCCGAACTACAATTCTGACCGGACTTTGAGGTTCCGAGCGAACTAAATTGTTGCAATCCTAATCATTTTTAAAATCCTGATTAACTGTTTTCTACAATCTCAATTTCTTCAGGTGTTAATCCATATAATTCATAAACCATTTGGTCGATCTCTTTATCAGTAGCTTCAATTTTGGCTTTTATTTCTAAGGCTTTTTGTTGTTCTTGTAAGAAGTAATCTTCCCATTCGCCTTCTTCTGAAAGAGATAGCTTTATTTTCTTTTTGCCTAATTCTTT
>JAQVKJ010000219.1 GCA_028694715.1 Weeksellaceae bacterium
ATACGCCCAACATCAGTTTGTTCTCGCATCATTATGTGATTGATTTGATTACAGAACACCATTTGCCCGGAGTTGAATTCAACAGTGAAAACATCCATTGTTTTGGTGCTTATGTACTGAATCTAACTTCTGGGAAAGTAAAAAAATTCACTTCTAAAATCACCATGATGGCCACAGGCGGTTGTGGACATGTTTATAAAAACACAACCAATCCTGTGATAGCGACCGGCGACGGAATCGGATTGGCATACCGTGCCAAGGCGAGTATATCGAATATGCAATTCATTCAGTTCCATCCCACTGCATTGTACAGCAACCGTTCGGGGCAACTTTTTCTGATTTCAGAAGCGGTTCGTGGATTTGGTGCAAAACTCAGGACAAAGGACGGAAAATCTTTTATGCACAAATATGACGAAAGGGAGGAACTCGCCTCAAGAGATATTGTTGCCCGCGCCATCGACAATGAGATGAAACTGAGCGGAGACGATTTCGTTTGTCTGGATTGCCGTCATTTGGACAGAGAAAAATTCATGGAACATTTTCCCAATATATATGAAAAATGCAGAGAAGAAGGTTTGGACATGTTCAGAGATTTGATTCCGGTGGTGCCTGCCTCACATTATCTCTGTGGTGGAATTGATGTGGATTTACACGGACAGACAAGCATACACAATCTGTTTGCAGTGGGCGAATGCAGCAATACAGGCCTACACGGCGCCAATCGATTGGCATCGAATTCATTGCTGGAAGCGATGGTCTTTGGACATCGTGCTGCACTGAAATCGGTGGAGCTTTTGAAAGAAAATAATTTTGATGAAAACAAAATTAAGCTCGTGCCTGAATGGGATGACGAGGGTTTGAAAGTGACCCAAGAAATGGTTTTGCTCAATTATCTGAAAAAGCAACTTCAAATCATGATGAGCGACTTGGTGAGCATCGTTAGAACCAATGAACGACTTGAACTGGCGAAAGAAAAAGAAGAAGAGATTTATAAATCCATCAAGGAGATTTACAAAATGAATCTGCTCTCTCCACAGCTTTCTGAATTGAGAAACTTGGTTTCTGTGGCAAGGCTGATCATTCATCAAAGCATTGCACAAAAAGAAAATCGGGGTGCGTTTTACAATAAGGATTTGGATTTCTGATCAAATCAGCACAGGTCTTTTTGGTTTTTCGTCATCCAGGATTTTTGCCAGCGCAGGCGGAATAATGGTAATCTCATCGAACAAATCATCAAAAAAACCTTTGGTTTCTTCTGACAGTAATTCCGAATATTCTTCTATAAAACTGTTCCCATACAACATCGGAAACTGCATCATTTTGTCGGCTGAAAAAATTCCCAACAGATGATATTCATCGAGCTGGTCGATTGATTTTCCGGTCGCCATACAGTGGGTCATCAGATAATCCTTATTGATTTCTTCATTCGTAATTCTCTCCAAATCAAATGCATCGCCCATTTCCATTGCAAATTTCTGAATGTTTTGAAATGATTCTTTTGAAATGCTGACCATCATGTCCTTTTTGCAGCCTTCACAAATCGCATATTCAAAAGTCAGTTGAAATTCGGTTTTGTCGTGTGTCCGACGGTATGCCTTTTCGATAAAATAAATTCCTCGGTCGAGTGAATTTCCACAAATCGAACATTCGGCATGTGGCTGATGGGTTTGTGAATTGTAAAACTCCTCGGGTATATCTTCGTTAAAATTGAAAAAGAAACTCATTTGAAAATGAAATTGAAATGGTAAAGTTAAGAACTCTTGTAGGTTTTTGAGTCATTACAGTTATAAAATTAACCCAACAAATCAAATTCAAATACATGAATTTTACTGATTTTTAATTGGTTTCAATTTTTTCAAGCTCTTCCCTATTCATTTTCCTGAACAGATAAAGATTTATTTCGTTTTTCTCAATCCAGTCAATGAAATCGTAAATGAGTTCACCCGCCACTGTGTCATTCTTCAGCGCAAAGCTTACAGATGCTGAATTTGGGAATGAATTCATTTGATGCAGACGCTCTTTATTTTATTGTAGAATATTTATGATTTGATGGGTTTTAATTTTTTTAGCAGATTCTATCGATTCAATACTAAAGTTAACATAAAACAAAGAATCCTCCTTATAAGTACAATCACAGTCACCGTACGGAACGGATTTATTAATCACATTAAATGACAATTCTTCATTCGCAATCATGAAATGGATGTTTCCTATCAAATAATGGGGATTGTATTCTGGTGCATCCAATAATTCATGTCCCTGAATGACCGCAATATTTTTTAAACTGTCTGTCTTTTTTACAAATTCGGTCAGGCTGAAATAATCTTTTCTGAACATACCGGTTTCATCATCAGCAATGGACTCATGCTTGCCACAAGCAAGAAGTAAAAAAGCAATCGTGGAAATAAAACCTATTTTCATAAACAAATGAAAAATACTAAATTTTGTGTAAACCAAAATCAAGAGAGCTCACAGCACCTTCCCCGGATTCATGACATTCTTCGGGTCAATCGCTTTTTTTATCGTTCTTTGCAGATTCAGATTGGCCTCCGAAAAGACGATGGGAAGAAAATCCTTTTGGATGAGTCCAATGCCGTGCTCGCCCGAAACCGTACCGTCCAATGATTTCACGATTTCAAACAATTGATTCAGAATTTTCTGAATTTCTGGTTGGTTGTATGAATTTTTGTGCTTGGGATGATTGATTCTGATGTGTAGATTTCCGTCACCTGCGTGTCCGTAACAAACCACTTTGAAGTTGCCACGGTCGGCCAACCGATGTGTGGCTTTGACCAATTCGGCCAAATGTGCAATCGGTACCACGGTGTCCTCCTCGATGGAGTATCCGCAAGCTTTTGCTGCTTCTCCTATTTTTCTTCTTACCTGCCACAAACGGTTTTTTCGGCTTCGGTTTCGGCAAACAAAATTTCACCGATGTCAAATTTTGAAACAGTTTCCACACAGATCGACAGTTGCTGTTCTATATTTTCATCTATAGAAACCAGCAAATGTGCAGCAGTGTCTCCCTCAATATCGATGTTGACTTCTTCCAGATAATCCACCGTGCAGTGAATTGCTCTTTCTTCCATAAATTCGAGAGCGGAGGGATGAATGCCTGCATAAAAAATCTCTGAGACCGCCTTGCAGGCTTCAAAAACATTCTTGAAGGGAATGAGCAACGAAATTTCATTTTCAGGTTTGGGCAAAACCCTCAGTACCACTTTGGTGATGATACCCAGTATGCCCTCGCTGCCTACAAAAAGTTCCGTCATGTCCAGTCCGGTGCTGAATTTCATTGTGTTAGCTCCTGTCCAAATCAAATCACCGTTGGGAAGAACCACTTGCAAATTGAGCACATAACTTCGGGTAACTCCGTATTTGACTGCTCTGGAACCGCCTGCGTTGGTCGCAACATTCCCACCGATAAAAGAACTCTGCCAACTGCTTGGATCGGGTGGATAAAAAAGATTTTTTTTGGACAGTGCTTGTTGTAAATCATAATTGATAACTCCGGCATCCACTTTCACCAGAAAATTTTTATCGTCTATTTCTATGGTTTTGTTCAGTCTTTCTACCGAAATCATTACTCCTCCCTTCACAG
>JAQVKJ010000220.1 GCA_028694715.1 Weeksellaceae bacterium
TGGTTCATAACTACAAATTTAAAATTTTCTCGGACTGGAGCAACCTGCCATGGTAGTAATTCTTACCGCCTCGGTGGGTGGTAAATTCTCATTTCGTTCCACCAAGCTTTCGACCATATTTTGGGTAATTTTCTCATAAATATCAGCAATCGCAGTATTGTCCTGCAAAGCAGCCGGACGACCCACATCCGAAGCCTCCCTGATGCTTTGAATCAAAGGGACTTCGCCGAGAAGCGGAAGTTTGAATTTTTCTGCCATATTTTTGGCTCCGTCTTTTCCGAAAATATAATATTTATTCTCAGGAAGTTCCTCGGGCGTGAAATAGGACATGTTTTCAATCAGTCCGAGTACAGGGACATTGATGGAGTCCATATTAAACATGGCTACTCCTTTTCGAACATCTGCCAACGCAACTGTCTGAGGTGTACTGACGATGATTGCACCGGTAACAGGAACCTGCTGAACAATGGACAAATGAATATCGCCTGTGCCGGGCGGAAGGTCAATCAGCAGAAAGTCGAGTTCCCCCCAATGCGCATCCCAAATCATTTGCTTCAGTGCCTTGGACGCCATCGGTCCTCTCCAAACTACCGCTTGATCGTTTCCAGAAATAAAAAAACCAATGGATAGGATTTTGATGCCATAATTCTCTACCGGACCCATTTTGTTCACCCCGTCCACTGTTATGGAATAAGGTTTTTCATCTTCAACATCAAACATGGTAGGCATGGATGGACCATAAATGTCTGCATCCAACAGGCCGACCTTGAAACCCATTTTTTGAAGACTCACCGCCAGATTGGCTGTGATGGTAGATTTGCCGACACCACCTTTTCCAGAGGCAACGGCAATGATGTTTTTGACTCCGTCAATCGGTTTTCCTTTGATTTCAATGGGCTTTTCTTGGGCGTCAATCGATATTTTTAGTTTTAATTTTGCTTCGGGCATTCTTTGCGAGAAAGTGGTTTTCAGCGCATTTTCTAATTTTTTCCGTTCATGCATCGCAGGTGAATGCGAAACTATGTCAAGCATGACTTCATCACCCATGATTTGTAAGTTTTTTATCCATTTTTCCAAACCGAGTTCTTCAAGAAGACCGTATGCTTTATTTTTCAATTCACTCATTTTAATAAAATAGGTTCAAATTTAAGCATTAAAGAAGCATTTATAAAATTATTTAGAATGATTTTAATTATGTGTTCGTCTTTTCGGTTCAGCCTTTAGTAACTTTGTCAACAAAGTTTTGAATAATGAAAAAACATTTTGAAGATTTAAGTATTATCCGTCAGCATTTTATTCGCTATTTGGAAGATTATGATTTGAAACATCTCACCCATATTCCGATGGGGTTCAAAAATCATATTTTTTGGAATTGTGCCCATGCGTTGGTCACTCAGCAACTGTTGATTTATCATTTGTCGGGCAACAATTTGCTCATTGACAATGATTGGGTTTTCAGGTTCAAGAAAGGGACTTTCGGCGAACAGAACATCAACGAAAATGATGTAACAAAACTAACGGAGCTTCTTTCTGAAACAGTAAGTCAGACCCGTATAGATTATTTTGCCGAAAGATTTTCGAATTATCAGACCTACCAAACCAGTTTCGGCATAAGACTAAAAACGGTTGAAGACGCCATCAGGTTCAACAATATCCACGAAGGACTGCACATCGGTTATATCATGTCGATGAAAAAGCATTTTGACTGAGCAACCAATAAATTAAGTTAAGTTTGTACATTCAATCAAAAATAATTCAAATGAAATTCAATACAAAAACAATACACGGCAAGCAACAACACGATCCTTCTACGGGAGCTGTCATGACACCGATTTACCAGACTTCAACTTTTGCTCAAAGCAGCCCGGGAGTACACAAAGGATATGAATATTCCAGGGCGGCTAACCCTACGAGAACTGCACTGGAGAACGCACTTGCGGCCATTGAAAATGGAACCCATGGCTTTGCTTTCGGCTCCGGACTTGCAGCCACCGATGGCATTCTGAAGTTACTGAAAGCCGGGGATGAGGTCATTGCAATGGACGATTTGTACGGAGGATCATTCAGAATGTTTACTCGGATTTATCAAAACTTTGGTCTGAAGTTTTCTTTTGTCGATATGACTCGCCCCGAAAATATACTGGCCAAAATTACACCTCAGACGAAATTGATTTGGGTGGAAACCCCTACCAATCCGCTGATGAAAATCGTGGACATTAAACTGGTTTGCGATTTGGTCAAGGACAAGGGAATTATGGTAGCCGTGGACAATACTTTTGCATCGCCATATCTTCAAAACCCACTGGATTTAGGAGCCGACATTGTAATGCATTCTGCCACCAAATATTTGGGTGGACATTCAGATGTGGTGGCAGGTGCAGTGGTGGTGAAAGACGAGTCATTGGCCGAAAAAATCCATTTTTCGCTTTTTGCAGGCGGCGGCATACTCGGCCCACAGGATGCTTACCTGATTTTGAGGGGCATCAAAACGCTTCATGTGCGTATGCAGAGGCATTGTGAAAATGGGATGAAAGTAGCAGAATTCCTCAAAACACACCCCAAAATTGGACAGCTGTTTTTTCCGGGATTGATCGAGCACCCCAACCATGAAATTGCAAAAAAGCAGATGAAGGGATTTGGTGGAATGGTTTCGTTCAATTTTAAAAGCGGTAAAAAAGAAGATGCCTTTCGCTTTTTTGAGCGGCTCAAAATATTCACTTTGGCAGAAAGTCTGGGCGGAGTAGAATCGCTGGCCAATCATCCAGCAAGTATGACGCACGCTTCTATTCCTATAGAAATCAGGACGGAACAAGGAATTTCTGATGACTTGGTCAGGTTGAGTGTAGGTATCGAAGATGCTGATGATTTGCTGGCCGATTTGGAACAGTCTTTGGATTAAAATCATCCGGAAAAAAAGTTTTGACTCGAATGCCATTTTGGAAATGGCTTATGCTTAAGACAATTCTTATGTTGAATTGCAGAAAATGAATTCAAAATTGAGATTTAAATTTTGCTATTCCAAAAGTTCTCTCAGTTCGTTATTTCTTAGCAATTCAATCATTTTTTCTATGTCTTCACCAATGAGTCTGTCATCATCGAGCTTTTGGACTTTTGACCGAACCAACGCATGTACTTCTTCCAATATTGGGCTGGTTTTCAGCGGTCTTCTGAATTCAATTCCCTGACAGGCAAGCATAAGTTCAACGGCGAGAATTTTTTCGAGATTATTCAACACCTGAATGAATTTCCTGCCTGAAATACTTCCCATTGAAACATGGTCTTCCTGACCTATAGAAGTCGGAATGCTGTCTGCAGAAGCCGGAAAACAAAGCGTTTTGTTCTCGGTCACCAGGGCAGCGGGTGTGTATTGTGGAATCATAAAACCAGAATTCAGTCCGGAGCTTGCACTCAGAAATCTGGGCAGTCCAAATTTTCCTTCTATCAATAAGTAGCTTCTTCTGTCGGATATATTGCCGATTTCTGCAGCCGCTAAACTGCCATAGTCCAGAACCATTGCCATCGGTTGTCCGTGGAAATTTCCTCCGCTGATTGCTGTTTTATCATCAAGCACAATTGGGTT
>JAQVKJ010000221.1 GCA_028694715.1 Weeksellaceae bacterium
TTATTCTGCTGGCCATGGGACAAAAATGGAATTCAGTCATGGGCATAACCCTCAACCAGAATTTGTTTGACCAAACGGTTTTCACCGGTTTGAAGGCAGCCAAAACCACACGCGAATTCTACCGAATCAATGCACAACTCACCGAAGAACAAATCATAGAAAGAGTGGCAACCGCTTATTACAATGTTTTTGTACAAAAGGAACAACTCATCACCATTGAACATAGCATTGACAATGTCAGCCGCACAAGAGACATCATCAAAAGTCTTTTCGAAAACGGACTGGCACGAGAAATTGATTTGGACAGAATCAATGTACAACTTACCAACCTGAATTCATCACGACAGCAACTCATCAATGCAGTCTCGCTGACAGAAAATGCACTCAAATTCTATATGGGCATGCCCATCAGCCAAACGATAAAATTGCAGGAAAACGATGTTCAGGTAGAACAGCTCCTCTTACCCGATTCTACCAATGCGGAAGACAGAACAGAATTCAAAGTACTCAAAAAACAAGAACAACTGCTGGAATTACAAAAAGAAGCTTATAAATCCAATTTTTACCCCAAACTGACTTTGTCTGCTTCCTACAATTATATGGGGCAAGGGGAAAGATTTCCGATAGGTGCAAATCTCAGCAAAGGCGTGTATTGGTCTGATTTTTCATCCATTGGGTTGAATTTGTCCATCCCGGTTTTCAATGGTTTCTCCATCAAAGCAAAAGTGAGTCAGGCTGACATTCAACTCAGAACGATACAGTCTGAATTAGAAGAAACAAAACTCGCACTGGACCTGGAGTACAACAACGCCAAATCCAGAATTGAAAATTCATACATCGCAATTGAAAACCAACAAGAAAATGTTGAACTTGCCCAAAAAGTTGTGGACAATACCGAAAATAATTACAAACTCGGACTGGCAGGTCTGACCGATTTGATTGAATCACAAAATGCTCTGGTGAGCGCAAAAAACAACTATTCCAATGCAGTCTTGGAATTCAAACTGGCTGAAATACAATTACTAAAATCAAAAGGAGAATTAGCTTCATTAAAATAATCTGAAAAAATGAAAACAATAAAATCAATTGCAATCGCAATCCTCGTCATCGGTCTGATTGTACTGGCTGGATTCAAACTTGTGAGCAACAAAAAGAAATCCGAGGAAGAAACCCGAACCGTGGCCAAATCCAATGACAGCATTTCGGTCAATGTGTCCAAAGTCGAATTTCGGAATATCAATACAACATACATGGTCAACGGAACCTTTGAGCCCGCACAGGAAATCGATTTCCCTTCTGAAACTTCAGGAAAAGTCCTCAGTGTAATGGTGGACGAAGGCAGTTTTGTCGGTGTCGGACAAACACTGGCAATCATCAGAGCAGACCAACAATCCATTGACCTAACAGCCGCAGAGGCAGCTTATCAGAATGCGCTGACCGACAATGAAAGATATGAAAATGCATTCAAAACCGGTGGAGTAACACAGCAACAGGTGGACATGTCCAGATTGCAACTCAAAAATGCAAAAGCACAACTCGATCAAGCCAAAATCAGGGTCGGAGATACCCGCGTCAAAGCCACTATAAGTGGCATCGTGAACCAACGAATGGTCGAACCCGGTTCCTATGTTTCTCCGGGAACAGTCATGTTTGAAATCGTAGATGTCTCCAGCCTGAAACTAAGAGTGGAAGTGGACGAAAATCATGTGGTCAATTACAAAGTAGGTGACATCATCAAAGTCAGAGCAAGTGTTTATCCAGACAAGGAATTCGCCGGAAAAATCACCTTCATTGCGCCCAAAGCTGGCCCATCACTCAATTTTCCGATGGACATTACCGTTACAAACAACACTGCCAACAATCTGAAAGCCGGAATGTACGGTACCGCAGTTTTCTCCTCAGAGGAAGATGAAACCCAAAACCAACAAATACTGACGCTGAGCCGCAATGCCTTCGTCGGTGGACTGAGTGCCGGAGAAGTTTTTCTCATCAAAGACGGTAAAGCGCAATTGACCAAAATAGTCAGCGGAAGAAATTTTGGTGATTGGGTAGAAGTTCTCGAAGGCTTGAAAGAAGGAGATACCGTAGTCACAGCCGGACAAATCAACCTGAGCGAAGGCGCTGTGGTCAAAATAATTGACCGCAATTGAACCGGATGATGAACAATTCCTCAAAAATTAAAAAACAATGAATTTACCCGAAATATCAATTAAAAGACCGACCCTAATCGCCGTACTTTTTATAATTCTTACCCTTGGCGGATTGTTTTCATACACCCAGTTAGGCTATGAACTTATTCCAAAATTTGAAGTGAATGTGGTCACGATTACAACGGTTTATCCAGGTGCTTCGCCTTCTGAAATTGAAAACACAGTCACCAAAAAAGTAGAGGACGCGGTTTCATCGCTCGAAAATATAAAAAAAATAGAATCCAAATCCTACGAGAGCCTTTCGCTGGTCATGGTACAACTCAATTCAGGTACAGACACCGATCTGGCGCTCAATGACGCACAACGGAAAGTGAATGCGATTCTGAAAGACCTACCCGAAGATGCAGACCCGCCTTCACTGGTCAAATTTTCGCTTGACGATCTGCCGGTGGTCACCATTGCAGCCACTGCCAACATGAACGAAACAGATTTTTTCGATTTGTTGGATGACAAAATTCAACCCGTGCTTTCAAGAGTCCCCGGTGTGGCACAGGTGAACCTTATCGGCGGAAGGGAAAAAGAAATTCAGGTCAATCTCCACCAAGACAAACTGGAAGCTTATGGACTCTCGGCACTGCAAATTGTCCAAATCGTCAAATCTTCTAACCTCGATTTTCCAACCGGTAGCCTGAAAACCCGTGACAATGCTACACTGATTCGACTTTCAGGAAAATACAGTACAGTGGAAGAACTCAGAAACCTGGTAGTAAGCGATCAAAACAGTGCGCAAATCAGATTGGGCGATGTGGCCGATGTTCAGGACACACAAAAGGACGCCGACAAACTCGCAAGACTCAATCAGCAAGAAGCAATTTTGATTCAGGTCATGAAACAATCCGATGCCAATGCGGTGGCAGTGAGCGAGGGAATTGCGGCTTCGGTACAAAAAATTACTGAAGATTATAAAAATTATGAACTCAAGCTCAACATTGCTAACGACACTTCTGAATTCACCTTGGTCGCAGCCGAGCATGTGATGTTTGACCTTTTCTTGGCAATATTTCTGGTGGCCTTGGTGATGCTACTATTTTTACACAGTCTCAGGGATGCATTCATCGTAATGGTATCCATACCTGCCTCGTTGATTGCAACTTTCATTGGAATATACTTCATGGGTTATACCCTCAACCTAATGAGTCTCGTGGCGCTTACTCTGGTGGTAGGTATTCTGGTGGACGATGCCATCGTGGTCATTGAAAACATACACCGTCACCTGGAAATGGGCAAAAACAAATTCAGGGCGGCCTATGACGGTGCAACCGAAATTGGATTTACGGTCTTTGCGATTACTCTGGTCATCATTGTGGTATTTCTGCCCATTTCAATGAGCAATGATTTGGTGTCTAAC
>JAQVKJ010000222.1 GCA_028694715.1 Weeksellaceae bacterium
TTTCTGATTTTTCTTTACATACTGATGGGCATGCAGTTTGTTTCGCTGGTCATTACACTGCCTGCAAAATTTTGGCCTCCTGCATTCCATGTACTGATTCCTTTGGGTTTTCTTGGTGGCGGCATTACAGCATTATTTTTGGTTTTGCTCACTTTGAACGCCAGTTGGAAATCGGTGAAAGAGCATCTGATGAATCCTACCAGTATTGCACTGATTTTGCTGAGTATTATGCTTTATCTGTTGTTGTTGCCCTTCACTGAGTTGTTCAGTTCGCTGGTACCGATTGAGGGGAATGATTTTTTGAGAAATCTTTATGAAGCCTTCAAAGCAAATTTTGAAATGTTGCTGGACTACAAAGTTGCCGGTTTTATTACGGTTTGCATTCTCGCACCTGTAATTGAAGAAATCTTGTTTCGCGGACTTTTGCTACGAGGACTTTTGCAAAATGGAATTTCTCCGGTCGTTTCCATCGTGCTGAGTGCAGTGCTATTTGGTGCGGCTCATCTGAATCCATGGCAATTCATGGGTGCCGGTTTTCTCGGAGCCATTTTTGGATTTGTATATTACAGAACCCGCTCGCTTTGGCTTTGCGTTTTTCTTCACGGACTCAACAACCTCATCGCTTTTGTTTTTATGATGAAAGAAGGCAGTCTGGAAGGAAATGTAACCGATACGGAAAATTTCATCAGCATCTCAGTCTTCTTTTTTCTGGCACTGATTTGCGGATGGCTTATCTATAAATTAACCCAAAACAAACCCAAATGGAATTGATTTTTGCGTCAAACAATGAAAATAAAGTCAATGAAATCAGGGCGGTATTGCCGTCTGAGATAAAAATTTTATCGTTGAACGACATTGGATTTCACGATGAAATAGAAGAAAACGGAGATACACTCGAAGAGAACTCCAGAATCAAAGCCGAAACCTTGCACAAGCTGACTGGAAAAAATGTGTTTGCAGACGATACAGGGCTTTTTGTAGAAGCACTGAAGGGTGCACCCGGCATTCATTCATCGCGTTATGCAGGCACCGGGAATTCGGCAGACAACATCCGAAAGTTGTTGAAAGAATTGGAAGGAATTGCAAATCGAAAAGCATTTTTCAAAACTGTGATTTGCTTGTTCTGGAAAGATGAAATTCATTTTTTGAGTGGTAAAATTGAAGGCAGCATCATCGAACAAATCAAAGGAGCAGAAGGCTTTGGGTATGACCCGGTTTTTGTGCCGGATAATTACGAACAGACCTTTGCGGAAATGAATCAGTCACAAAAAAACAAAATCAGCCACAGGGCAAAAGCAGTTGAGAATTTAATTAGGTTTTTTGAGAACAATTGATTTTTTGTTTTTAACTTACAAACCGTTTGCCGAAATTCTTGCGGCAGTTCAATATCCGACAGAATGAGTTTTAAACTTACCATATTAGGCTATAATTCAGCGGTTCCCAAACGCGATGTGGCACCGACGGCTCAGTTATTGGAAATGGGCAGCCGTTTGTTTTTGATTGATTGTGGAGAGGGAACACAGGTACAACTTAGGAAATCAAAAGTTAGATTTTCAAAAATCAATCATGTTTTTATCTCTCATCTTCATGGCGACCATGTTTTTGGGTTGATTGGACTTATCAGTACTTTTCAGTTGCTCGGCAGAGAGACGCCTTTACATATTTTTGGGCCAAAGGGAATTCAGGATTTTATCATGAACCAACTCAGACATACCGAATCCCATTGTTTGTTTGAATTGTATTTTACTGAACTGAGCCATAAGACTTCTGAAATAATCTATGAAGATGACAAGGTTGAGGTCCTCAACATTCCTCTTGATCACCGGATTTATGCCAATGGTTATTTGTTTCGTGAAAGACCCAAACTGAGGAAACTGAATATTGAAGCCATTCGAAAATTCTCTGAAATTGAAATTTGTGACTATGAAAATCTGAGAAGGGGAAAGGATTTTCAACTCGAAAATGGTCAGGTAATCCCAAACTCAGAACTTACTTTTGAACCACCCAAAACACTGAGTTATGCTTTCTGTTCCGATACGCGCTACAAACCCGATATAGTACCCATCATTAAAAAGGTTGATCTGCTTTATCACGAATCTACTTTTTTGAGCAATCTTCAGGAAATGGCCGACAGGACGGCGCATTCCACAGCAAGAGAAGCTGCGATGATCGCCAGAGATGCAGAAGTTGGTCAGTTGATTTTAGGACATTTTTCAAACCGATACGAAGATCTGTCTGTATTTCTGGACGAGGCAAAACCGGTTTTTGAAAATACAATTTTGCCCGAACAGCTGGGTGTTTATGAGATTCAGCCAAAAGAAGAAACGGTTTGAGCTGGATACTGTTAGAATAAGATTGTTATGATTTTCCATTTATTTACAACTATAAAATGATTTGGCAGGAGGTTAAAAAAAAACATTTTTTTCTTAATTTACCCACTCAGTTTGATTCTATTGTGGGATACTTGTTTTGTTAATATAAATGCAAATCAGATTACTTGTGCGATAGGTCTGATTTTGACATTTGTTTCCTCGTTTTTATTACAAAAGGAGCGCGGATTCAATAATTTAAAGTGGCAAAAACTTTTTGTAATTCTGATTATGCTGGGGACAACTTCAGTATTTATTTGGAAGGACGGTTTTCTTATTTATTTGTACAGCCCTCTGTTTATAGGTGTTTTGTTTCTTGTTTTTAATTTTTTCGTATTCAGAAATTTAAGAAAATTGCAGAACAACATCTTTTTTGTGTTGATCACCTTAATTTTTGTTAACGATTATTTTCTGCCCTGGCACTCTTTCCGAAACAAAACGGATACAAAAGAAATTTCATTAATCATTGATGAATCTGAAAATCAAAGCGAGGATATTCAGTTAAGAAAAAAGCAAGATAAACCTTCCGAAGCCATTGATTTTTCTTCATTTTCTTTTATGAATTTAAATAAAGATACCGTAAACATAAATTCGACAAAGCCATATACTTTTATTGAAACCTGGAATGAAACCTGTTTTCCATGCAAAAGAGCGATTAATGAATTGACACCTTTATTGGATTCGTTGAGCGGTCAGGTTGATTCATATTTCATTTATATAAATAATAGATTCGAAACGGAAAAATTTATCAGCAGTACTAAAAAATTAAAGGCTCTGAATCATCAAAATGTTATAGCGGATTATGCTCAGGAATTTTTCAATTCATTGCTTATGACTGCTTACCCTGTTTTTATCGTTATTGACAATGACAAAGAACAAATAATTTATATGGAAGTTGGTTATAACAAACCAATCAAAGAAAGAATGGTGAAAATATTAAAAGATATTTCATCTCTAAATTGACTTCTGCTTCAATTATTTCACAGCCATCTTTCACCTGACTTTGTCGCTTTCGGTTCTTGGAAATTCTTTGATGAAAAACATTCCCTGAGTCAGTTCTTTTTTTTCTAACAAAAAAATTAGATTTAAACATGTATAGTCACTGCAAATAACTGAAAACATCCTAAAATTTACAGAGGATTGAATAAAAAAATTAACAGCTCCCTGCCAAAGTGCAGAAAGCTGT
>JAQVKJ010000223.1 GCA_028694715.1 Weeksellaceae bacterium
TCGCCCCAAAAGAAAGAGAAATGGCCATCACCCGATGGAAAGGAGACGGAGGAAATCATGATAACGAACAGAGTGAAAAGAAAAATAACTACCGTTCCGAAATGGAAACTTTCATCAAAGATGGGCTCAAAACGGTTTGGATCAGAAGAGACAATCAAAAATTCATGCTTTCTGACGGTGCCGTGGGAATTGCCGCCATCACTTCCTGTACCAATACCTCCAATCCATAGGTGATGTTAGGTGCAGGTCTTGTAGCAAGAAATGCCAGGGCCAAAGGAATCGATGTAAAACCTTGGGTAAAAACATCCTTGGCACCCGGCTCAAAAACCGTGACCAGCTACCTGGAAAGAGCAGATTTGCTCAAAGACATGGAAGCACTCAACTTCCACTTGGTGGGTTACGGTTGTACTTCATGTATTGGTAACTCTGGTCCACTGGCAGATGACATTACAGAGGCCATCGATGAAAACGATTTGATTATTACCTCAGTGTTGTCCGGAAACAGAAACTTTGAAGCGAGAATTCACCCCAAAGTAAAAATGAACTTCCTGATGTCGCCCATGTTGGTTGTGGCATTTGCCATTGCCGGACGAGTGGACATTGATCTAACCACAGAGCCGCTCGACCATGACAAAAATGGGGAACCGGTTTATCTGAAAGATATTTGGCCCACCAACGAGGAGATTGTAAGCGTTATGAAAGAAGTGCTTACACCCGAAGATTTTGAAAAGGAATACAGTACAATCTTTGACGGAAATGAAATCTGGCAAGACCTTCAAGTACCAAGTGGACAACTTTATGAATGGGATGACAAATCAACATACATCAAGGAAGTCCCCTTCTTTAAAGACCTGTCCATTACCCCTCAACCACTGACCAATATCAAAGGTGCAAGAACACTGCTGATTCTGGGTGACAGTGTGACTACAGACCATATTTCCCCAGCAGGTGCTTTTGCTGAGAGTTCTTCGGCCGGACAGTATCTGGTGTCCAAAGGTGTGGAAAGAAGAGACTTCAACAGTTATGGCTCCAGAAGAGGAAACGATGAAGTGATGGTCAGAGGAACTTTTGCCAATGTAAGAATCAAGAACGGACTGGTGGATAGGGAAGGAGGTTATACCCGATATCTTCCGACCAACCAAGAAATGACTGTCTATGATGCCGCTCAGAAATACAAAGCTGACGGAACTCCACTGGTGGTGATTGCAGGTGCGGAGTATGGAAGTGGTTCATCCAGAGACTGGGCAGCCAAAGGTGCTTTCCTGCTGGGTGTGAAAGCGGTCATCGCAAAAAGCTACGAAAGAATCCACCGAAGCAATCTCATCATGATGGGTGTCCTTCCTTTGCAATTCTTAGAAGGTGAAGATGCAAATTCACTCGGACTGGACGGAAGAGAAGTATTTGAAATTTCAGGCATTGAAGAAAACTTGGTGCCCATGAAAAAGCTGGATGTTACGGCCAAAAAAGAGGACGGAACAGAAGTCAAATTCAAAGCCATAGCCAGACTGGATTCACCCATCGAAATTGCATACTACGAAAATGAAGGCATCCTTCAGTATGTATTGAGACAATTTCTTAAAAAATAATTAAGTAAATCAAATAAATTTATTGACCGCCACCCATCAAAAAAGTGGCGGTTTTTTTGTGCCGTCAAACACTTGTATCCTCTAATGAAGTATGGTGTGGTTTGGGCTCAATGTGCGCTCTCAGAACAACTCTTTTCTGATGATGTTTTGTGAACGGTCAGGACCGACCGAAACCAAATAAATCTCAATCCCGAGATAATTCTCTATATAATGAATATAATCCTGCGCTTGCTCAGGCAACTCATTGAATCGGTTGATGCTACAAATGTCTCCATTCCAGCCGGGAAGTTCTTCATAAATGGGTTCGTAATTGTCCAATTTGGTGGTTGAAGCCGTGAAATTCTGCTTGATTTCATTGTCTTCTGTCTTGTATGCCGTGCATACCTTGATGGTGTCAAAACCACTCAACACATCGAGTTTGGTAATCACAAGATGGGTGATTCCGTTGATGCGACAGGCATGTTTCAAAGCCACCAAGTCCAACCAACCACAACGACGCGGACGACCGGTGGAAGCTCCGAACTCATTGCCAACTTTTCGAATTTGTTCACCGACTTCATTGTCCTGCTCGGTGGGGAAAGGGCCGTTGCCAACCCGTGTACAATATGCCTTTGAAACTCCAATCAGATTTTTTAATTTGGTGGGAGCTACGCCCCCACCTACACATACCCCGCCAGTGGAGGGAGAAGAAGAGGTGACAAAAGGATAAGTGCCGTAGTCAATGTCCAACATCAAAGCCTGTGCGCCTTCAAACAAAACGGTTTTTCCGGTGTCAATGGCATCATTGACATCCACCACCGCATCAATGATCCTGTGTTTGATTTTTTCGCCATAGGACAGATAGTTTTGGTAAATATCTTCGTAATTCAAAGCAGGTTTGTCGTATAGTTTTTCAAACAACGCATTTTTGATTTGTATATTGATTTTTAATTTTTCGGCCAGTACACTTGGATTCAGCAAATCAATGGCCCGTATGCCGACCCTTGCCACTTTGTCTTCATAACAAGGACCAATGCCTCGTTTGGTGGTTCCTATGGAATCTTTGCCCGCAGCTTCTTCGCGGTATGTGTCCAACAATATGTGATAAGGCATAATGATATGTGCCCGACGGTCGATGAAAATGTTTTCACTCGACAATCCCCGACGCTCCAATTCAGCTACCTCGTTCAAGAAACTCTCAGGATTCACTACCACACCGCTGCCGATGATACATTTGCCTTTTGACTGCAAAACGCCCGATGGCAATAGATGAAGTACAAATTTGTCTTCGCCTGCATAGACCGTATGGCCGGCGTTGTTGCCACCCTGATACCGCACCACAAAATCTGATTTGGCCGAAAGTACATCAGTGATTTTGCCCTTTCCTTCATCTCCAAACTGGAGACCTACTACTACATAAGTTGACATTGCTCAGCATTAATATTTATAGCACAAAAATAAACCAAACAAAGGGAGCAACAAATTAAATGCATAACAAAAGACTGGAAGTTATCAAGAATATTTTTTCTTGGCCGAATGAAAGAATGCGGATTAAAAAAATAAATTTCTGACTCATTGATATTTATAAATGTTGTAGTTTCGTGCTTTCTAAAAATGAGTTAAAATAATATTATGAAAAAAGCAATTCTTTCATTGTTTGTGTTCTTAGTTGGCATGGCTGTTTATGCTCAGACAAACGATGTTGACCAAACCGAGCTGGACAAAAGAAACTGGTTTCACAGTAATTTTTCAGAAACCGGAATTTACGGTGTGGGCACCGATGCCGCACTCGAATTTTTGAAATCAAAGAAAATGAAACCCACCAAAGTGGTCGTAGGTATTCTGGACAGCGGTGTGCAGATAACCCACGAAGACCTGAAAAATTACATTTGGGTCAATAAAAAAGAAAAAGCCGGAAACGGAAAGGACGATGACAACAACGGATACATTGATGACATCAACGGCTGGGATTTCTGTACA
>JAQVKJ010000224.1 GCA_028694715.1 Weeksellaceae bacterium
TTGTATCTGTCTTGTAGTCCAAGTCGCTGAACTTAATTATTTCAAATTCCATCACTGTTCCCCAAGCGATAGTTCCACAGTGTGGTGTCATTGAAATTTGATTAATTATTTTACCTGTTAATTCAAACTTGCTTCCACGAATGGTTTTTGTCTGTGAAAAAATGGTCACAGAGAATAAAATTAGAATTGTTGTTATAATGCTTTTTATCATAATTGCTGGTAACGGCTGTTTGCGAAAAATCCTCACAAACCTTTCAAATATAAGCAATCATTTTGTTTTCATTTGGAAATCAGTTGGAAAAAAAGGGCTTGCGCATTAGTTATCCTTGTTGGCAGGAGTATTTATTTTTATTTTTCTAAATCTGAAATTTTAAAAACAATAGGTAATTTAAATTTCATTTCTTCGCCATTGGCCTTTGGGAAATACTCTTTTTCATAATTTTTTATTGATTTTTTAAATGATTCTTCGGCAGTTTTCTTAAACTCATGAATTAATTTTCTACTACAAGTTTTGCACTTAACTTGACTTACATCTATAAAAGTAGCCTTACCTACCTCATCAATCTGGAACTCTAAATAAAAAATCCCATAGCTATCATCATATTTATCTTCTAAATTTTGTGAAAAACACAATGAAAAGAGCAATATAAATAATACAAAAAGTTTAAATTTCATAAGTAAAAATATTTCTGCCTACATTTTGGGTCTTCATCAACATGAGAATTTTATTCTATAAACTTGAAACTCAACAACAAACAACCCAAAGCGAATTCATTGGAGATAAATATAATGAAAAAACCAATATCATCCGTTTTTGACGATGCACATTGACATCAATGGGCGGAGTCGAAGTGACTGGTTTTTATTTATTAAATAACTTTTGAACCAAGCTGTATCATGGTGATCGATTTGTTGTTTGTTAATGGAATGATTTTCATCGACTTTGGAACACAAGATTTCCTGTGAACCGCAATCTCTTTGACTTATGACAACAAAGCCATTTCTACTCAATTGAGCTGCACATACATCCATTTCAATTTGGTGATTTTTTATTCTCAGCAAATCGGTTTTCATCGTAGATAACTTGACTGCCGCAAGCAGCACTGCTGTTCAACAAAACAGCAATTTGTGGTTTGCGCTTGATGCAAGTGCGGATTGTTATTCAGATGAACTTTTGTGGGCGGAAATATATTTCCTTAATGAACATCAATTCCGTCAAAATATATTTCTGTAATTGCTGTGTCCTCATATTTATCACCTTTGTAAACTTCCAGGATTTCAAATTTAATCGTCCACCAAGGCTTCTTCTCAAATGTTCCCCAATCTTGTCTGTCGCGATGCCCCAAAGGTTCAAATTTAAAATGTTGTTCTTGTCTGCTGTCTTCAAGATTAAGAATTGCGAAGGCTTGGTTGTCCACATACATTTTGAGTTTTTTCACTCGCGAATTGTTTCTCCATGCTTGTGGTGATTTTACATAACCATTCACTACAATAATTTCGGTAATTCTCGGGTTATGGGGTGGAAAATGATAAGTTATACTTTCCCCGATGCCGTCACCGGGCACTCCTTCAATCCACGCTGTTTTATAACTCAAATCGTGAATGTTTTTGGGAGAATAATCAATGTCATTCATTGGTTTTAAACTCGATGTTGCAGAAATCGTGTCGAGTCCACCGCCGCAATACCAACTACAACCTTGTTCTAAAACATCCCAATAATTCTCGTAAGTCGCATCGCAATTGTCCAAAATTTCTTTGTCCTCCGCTGAAAGTTTTTCGCGGCCGATTTGCATTGCTCTTCTCCAAATAAACTCACATTTTGCTTGTTTTTTTAAAAATTCAATTTCGCCCTCTAAACTTCTATCAACCAAATAACCCAAGGTGGGCGTCATTTCCTTGATTTTCTGTCCGAAAACTGTCAGTGAAAAAATTGTCAATATGAATGTTGTTGTCAAACGCATTGTGTCATTCTATAATTGTCACCAATGGCCGTCTGCGAAAAATCCTCACAAACCTTTCAAATATAAGCAATCATTTTGTAGTTCAATAAGGGATTTCTTTGTTTCTTTTCCATGTCTAAAATATTGTTTTTGATTGCCATCAATTCCAATTTGGTTTTGAATCTTATTCTAAACATCTAATTTTGATTCAATCCCGTTGCATCCGTTCCGTCTTCTTTCTACCGTTTTTTCAACGATTTCAAGTGATTGTTGTCATATTTTCTGTGGTTGCATATTTTATAATATTACTAATCAAAGCCTTAATGTTTTCACTCAAAACTCTTTTATTTAGACTTATTAAAAATAATTTTATATTTGCATCAAATCATAGGAAATGATTGATTGCTTGAAGCTTACGCAAAACGGAGTCGAAACTACGCAAAACGGAGTCAGGATATAGAAAAATATATTATGCGAGACGATAATGATTGTAAAAACTCAAGTCAGGACCAAGGTCAATTGACAATTCCATCGCATGAAAAGCAGCAGTATGCAGAAAGAGAACTGGATTTCAAAGACGCCAAAAGCAACGGCTGTGTCAGGGAAATAAAATTCAAAGATGTGCATATCATGCGCATCAGTCTTCAAATCCACCAGACCACAAGCATCCCCTTCATGACAAAATCACCCAAGGTCATTTTGTTTTTCAGTATGCAGGGAGACTCATTGCTCAACACCGATTACATCAGCAACTTGAGCCTCAAAGCCAGTTCGCACAACATTATATACACAGAGCCATCTCTTGGAAACATACAGTGTACCCCGGGCAAATACGAAGTTTTCTACATCAGCATGTCGCTCGAGATGTTCAAAAGTTATTTTCCGAGAGACGAAGATGTTTTTGAAAAATTCAAAAGACAGATGGAACAAAGCGATTTTTCTTTGCTCAGAAACGAACATGGTGTACTCAATCACAAAATTATAAAGGTAATCGAAGATATCTGCCACCCCGACAGCCTGCAATCCATCAAACCAATATACATCATCGCCAAGGTAATAGAATTGCTCTCAATTCAACTCAATGAACTCTGTACGATTTGTCAGCCGCTCCCCTTGGTCAGACCAGAAGATGTAGAAAAAATGTACGAGGTGAAGAATTTCATCCTCAAGCACCTGAACGAAAATCACAGCCTCTCCGAACTGGCGCAAATCGTTGGTACCAATGATTATACACTGAAAAAAGAATTCAAGCAACTCTTCGGAACCACCGTTTTTGGTTTCTGGAGCGACGCAAAAATGGACAATGCCCAAAAATTATTGGCCGAAACAACCACTGATATCAAGGAAATTTCTGAAATCATAGGCTACAAAAACCCACAGCATTTCAGTACTGCCTTCAAAAGAAAATTCGGACTCACACCCTCTCAATTCAGAAAAAACCGTGAATAGAATGGTAGTTGGTGAATCTAAAATAACATACAATGAAATTTAAAACATATATATTTTTAACATATTTACTGATACCCGTTTTGATGCTGAATGCACAGACTTTTGATTTCGTAGTTAAGGGAAAAATCAGCGACGAA
>JAQVKJ010000225.1 GCA_028694715.1 Weeksellaceae bacterium
AGCCACAAAAACAAAGTCAATAAAATTCGGTTTCATCTTGTAAAGTTATGAAACGAGATTGAACTTATGGCCAAAAATACAAAAAGGCACAGTATTTGAACGATCATGGGCATCATCCCCGAGCACCTCATCCCCTTTTTTCTGTGAATGACTTCTCAACCAAGTTGTGGAGGTGCTCTTTTTTCCTATCTCCGTCCTCTCTTCCTGTTGCCCCCGAATCCTTGTTTTTTACGCCTCCCAAATGAGTTCTTCCCGGATTTTTGCCTTTCAAACCTCGGCTTTCGGTTGTTTCGTTTTTCTTTTCGCCAGAAACTTTCCTCTTCTGAATTTTCGTTTTTCTTCTTTCTACCCTCTGGGTTTGAAACCTCAACTTCTACTTCTTCGTTTTTGAAAGATTTCAGTATCAGTTCCTCGTATTTGCTGTCGGCTTCAAAGAATGAGAAGTTTCTCAAAATTTCAATTTCGCCAATTTTGATGTCGCGCGTTTGGGTAACATCATTGATAAGTCCAATCAGTTGCGGCGCCTTCAGTTTTTGTTTCTGACCGATACTGATGAAAAACCTTGTGTAATTCCGTTTTCCTTCGCCCGAAGATTTTCTGTCTCTGTCTTCGGTTGAATTCAAATCCTTAGTGTTTTTGTAATAATTTAGAAAGGTGTTAAATTCAGTGGCCACAATTCGTTTCAACAACTCATCCCTGTCCATCCATTCCAGTTTTTTGGTGATAGTGGCCATATAGGGCTCAATCTGTAGGTCGTCCACCACTGTGTTTTCTATTTTATCAATGGAGGCAAACAGTCTTTTTTCAACGATTTCCTCACCGCTCGGAACCGGTTTTCTCTCAATTTTTTTGTGGATTAATTTCTCTAACTCCTTGATCCTCTTTCCTTCGCGTGAATGAGCTATGATGATCGAAATGCCTTTGTGTCCGGCCCTTCCGGTACGACCGCTGCGGTGAACATATGCTTCAGGGTCATCGGGCAAATTATAATTGATGACATGGGTGAGTTCGTTCACATCGATTCCCCGGGCAGCCACATCGGTGGCCACAAGCAACTGAAGATTTTTTCTGCGGAATTTTTCCATTACAGTATCTCGTTGCGCCTGCGACAAATCTCCGTGAAGTGCATCCGCATTGTAGCCGTCCTGTATCAGTGAATCGGCAATGTCTTTGGTCTCTCGACGGGTGCGACAAAAAACGATGGCATAAATGTCGGGATTAAAATCAGCAATTCTTTTTAATGCAGCATAACGGTCGGCTGCCCGTACCATATAATAATGGTGTTCCACATCGACCGAGGCCTCATTGCTTTTCCCTATGGATATCTCCAACGGATTTTTCATGTAGGCTTTGGTGATGCGCCTGATTTCAGACGGCATGGTGGCCGAAAAAAGCAGGGTTTGTTTTTCAGGACCGGTCTTCTCAAGTATCTCGTCAATGTCCTCTCTGAAACCCATATTGAGCATTTCATCGGCTTCGTCCAGTACAACAAAATTGACCTGATTGATTTTGAGCATTCCTCTTTTGATTAAATCCATGGTTCTGCCCGGAGTTCCTACCACAATTTGCGGTTTCCTTTTCAATCCGTCAATTTGCTTTTTGATGTCTGCACCGCCGTAAACCGCTAATACAAATGCATTGTCAAGGTATTTTGAATAGCTTTCAAGGTCTTTTGAAATCTGCAAACAAAGTTCGCGGGTAGGGCAGAGGATGATGGCCTGAACCTGCTCAATGTTGCTATCGAGCTGTTGCAAAATAGGCAGTCCAAATGCAGCAGTTTTGCCTGTGCCCGTCTGTGCCAATGCAATCAAGTCCTTTTCTGACTCGAGAATTTGTGGGATGGCTTGTGCTTGAATGGCGGTGGGGGATAAAAAACCCAAATCGGTAACCGCCCGGAGGATGGAATCATTCAATTCCATCTGTTCGAATGTTGTCATTGTTTTATTGTTTTGCCGGCAATCTCACATTTCTTTCGCACCGGTGAATTAAATTTTCCGAATGCGAAAGATGAAATTAAACGGCTGCGCAGCCTATAAAACCCAAAATGAATCTTCAACATTCGTGTTTCCATTTTGGAAACGGCTGCAAAATTAGTGATAATATTTTACTTAGGAATATGAACTTCACATTTTATATCCCACCAACACACTCCCAGCCCTAATCCCTTACAAAATCTCTAAAATTTTATACTTCTCGCCTTTGAAAATCACCTCGTCGCCAACTTGTGCATCTTTTATTTCCGAATAAATCGGCGCAGCTGTTTCAAGTCCGATGTATGATTTTCCGTCAAATTCAAATAGACTTGCCGAAATTCCTATGTAGAAATTCAGCGAATCGGTCAGCACCAATGCCCCGGGCTCGACTTTTGATTTGGGCCCCTCATCCAGTTGGATGAAATTGTCCAAGGCAGTTTTTGCCTGATTGATTCTGATTTCCATCCCGATGGCCGACTCACGACTCTGATCCTGCTGCGCAAAATCCTCTGTACTCAATGATGAATCCTCGTCCAAATCAGAGGCTTTCAGATGCGTCTTGTGCATCGCTTTCAGACCGCTTAATTCCTGTCGCTCGTTCTCAATGATTCGTTTTCTGATTTCTGCTTTTAAATCCATGATTTCAGTGTTTTGTATTTTGAATAAATTTAAGTTATTTTTACCAATAATTATATGCAGTAAATCATATCAAGCATGAAAAAATTATTTTGCATCAGCTTGCTGCTGTTTTCTGTTTCTCTATACAGTCAGTTAGGCGTGGGAACCCATATTGGCAAGTGGAGAGTGGGAGGCGGTTTGGGAGTGAATTTTGGAGACAATAATTATTTCGGACTCAACATATATCCCAATATCGGCTATATGCTGGCACCCAAACTCGAGGCAGGTCTTACACTGGGTTATCAGTATTCGAGCTGGAAAAATGTGAAATCCAATCTGTTCAGCGCAGGACCCTACGCGAATTTCTATCCCATCAACGAATTGTTTATGAGAGGACACTATGAATACTTCACAGGCAATTCAAAAATAAAAGGAGAAACTGATTCATACAGCTACGACGAAAGTGCGCTATGGCTCGGCGGTGGATACAGAAGCGGTGGCAAGGTTTCTTTTTATGCAGGATTGATGTACAATGTGCTTTGGGACAAAGACAATAGTATTTTCTCAAACGGACTGAGGCCCATCGCAGGTGTCAGCATAGGATTTTAATCGTTTGTATGATGAACCAAAGAACCGTCTATATCATCATTTATTTGTTCATTGTGGGCGCATCCTTATTCTTGGTCTATCGTTTTTATATGCGACTGATGCAAGAGGGAGGTGGCTCCATCATTAATTATGCGCTCTTCTTCGGCTTTGCAATCTTTACTTATATTAATTTCAAAAAACTGATGGCGCTGTTCAGGGGCAACAAAAAATGAAACTTTCCGAACTAAAAAACATGTATGATGAGGCACTGAAAGAGATTTATTCTCCTTCTGAAATTGACCTTATCTTTTTTCAACTG
>JAQVKJ010000226.1 GCA_028694715.1 Weeksellaceae bacterium
AAAACAATGCTGTAATGCCGCCACCAAGAAAACCCAAAGGAATCAGTACATGGAATGCAGGAGACCAAAATTTTGCAGGCAGTGTAATGACCAGCGAAACAAACTGCATGCCCATCAGTATGTAAAGAAAAATCAGAAATGAATTCGGAACAGAAAGTTTGAAATCAACAGTTCCGCCATTGAGAATTTCTTTGAGGGTGAGTTTCAGATTATTCATGATGGTATGCTTTGCCCTGCAATATACTAAATGCCCTGTAAAGCTGTTCTGTCAAAAACAACCTGACCATTTGATGGGTAAAAGTCATCGCTGAAAGCGAAAGCTTTTGATTGGCCCTTGCATAAATGCTTTTGTCAAAACCATAAGGTCCGCCAATGACAAACACCAATCGTTTGACCGACTGATTCAACATCCCTCCAATTTCATCGGCAAACTTCACTGAACTCAGTGATTTCCCCTTTTCATCGAGCAGTATTACACGGTCGTCGGATTTGATTTTTGAAAACAAAAGTTCAGCTTCCTTTTCTTTTTGTTGTGATTCCGAAAGGTTTTTCCGATTTTTGATGTCGGGAATTTCAATCCGCTGATAATTCCAGTGCGGAGGAAGTCTTTTTTCATATTTCAGAATCAGCTCTTCCAACGGTGTCTCGTCGGTCTTCCCTATGCAAAGTAAAATGATATTCATTTGGTATTGGACTGAATGCAAAAGTATGGCTAAAGCTTCAAAAACGAAAAAAAAACACAAAGACAATCTGCTGATCAGAACAGCCAAAAGCATTCGGTTTCGTTCTCTAAATGGTGCATCGCTCTATACGATTTCCGGTATTTTGTTCAAAGGCATCAGCAACCGCACATTTGGGCTAAGGGTCGGTGCTGTCGCCTGGGCATTTTTTTTCAGTTTGTTCCCGTTTCTGCTGTTTTTGTTTAGCATGCTCCCTTACGCACCACTGTACGAAGAAATCAGACAACTCCTTTTCTCTGAATTCCTTCCGAGAATACTGCCCGAAAGAATCACCAATGAGGTGATAAGCTATATTTCACAAACGGCCGGTGGAAAGAGTCGAAAAATACTCGGCTGGCTCTTCATTTTCCTGACCATATTGCTTTCATCCAACGGAATCACCGTCCTAATCAATGGTTTCAACGCTTCATTTCACGGTTATGCCAGACAGCGAAAAGGAATACATAACCGACTGATTTCAGTGATACTGACGCTGTTTTTTGTTATCTTCATCATCGCCGAATTGATACTGACATACTACACCAACTTCGCTTGGCGTTACATTGCCGAATATGGTTATTTCCAAAAAATCACCATCATGATTCAGGTGCTGAATTTCACTTCGGCTTCATTCTTTTATTTCACCTCACTGATCATGCTTTATTACTACGGTACCAACATCAAACAAAGAATCAGGAATGTTGCACCCGGCGCTCTGATGGCCACCATACTTTTTTTCGTTACGCTGATGGGTTTTCAGTTTTATGTGAAAAGACTGAATTATTATGATGTGCTATACGGCTCGGTGGGCTTGGTGATGATAATGATGATTTTTGTTTATATCAATGTGTTGTTGATTATGATTGGATTTGAACTAAATGCCGCCATTCATTTTGTGAAAAACAGAAAACCAAAAGAGTGATTTAAATCAAATACTTACTCGGTCATGAATCATTCTGAACGGACTGCAGTTTGTGTTTAGGAACTCTTCTACCCTACTGTCATAAGCTTCCGGATACAGCAAATGTACATTCGCTCCGGCATCCAAGGTAAAAAACAATGGAACCAAAGAATCTTTTCTGAAATTCCATAATGTTTCAATCAATTTCAAGGTTTCGGGCTTCATCAATATGAAATAAGGCTGTGAAGTCATCATCATCGCATGAAGGCTGAGTGCCTCGTGTTCTACAATTGTCCCGAAAGTCTCCAAATCACCTGTTTTCAGTACCTCAATCAGTTTCTCCAGATTTTCAATCGCTGAGACAAATCGTCTTTCTGCATAAGGATGGTTTTTCATCAAATCGTGGCCAACAGTACTGGAAACCTGCTTTTGCCCTTCTTCTATCAAAACCACGGTGTCCCTGAAGTTATGGAATGTTTCGTGAATTTCATAAGGGTAGGACAATGCAAACAAATCAGAACTTCCCTCAATTAAATCGGTCTTTCCCCAAACCGTAATGCCTTGATAAATAGAACGACAGGCGCTCCCAGAACCAAGACGCGCCAAAAATGAAGCTTTTTTTAATCTTTCGGATTCACTCAAATTTGCACCCAGAATGTTTTCTATTTCAGTTAAACACAAAGCCAGTGCACCCATGCCGGATGCCGAAGAAGCTATGCCGCTACTGTGTGGAAATGTATTTTGGGTGTGGATTTCAAATTCAAAATCTTTCAGAAATGGAAGAAAAACCTCGATTCGTTCAAAAAAAGAATGAATCTTGGGTTCAAAATCAGGTTTTCTGTCGCCGTCAAAAAACACTTTTAGTTGAATGTCATTATCGGATTTTGGTTTGAATTTCAAGTCGGTGCGAGTATGGCTTTCAGTCAATGTGAAACTGAGCGATGGGTTCATTGGCAACTGCACTTCTCTTTTGCCCCAATACTTGATAAGTGCTATATTGGACGGACAAACTGCCGAAACTTTTCCTTTGTTGGTGTCGTTGGTTTTTATTTTTGATTTGAATTCCTCCATAATTCCCGCTAAAAAGTCCAAAACTAATTCATTTTAACCAAAGGGCTGTGTTGATTTCTGAGACAAATACCTTTCTGCATGAAAAAGAAGCGATTCCTCGACCGGAACAAATTCAAAACCTAAGAGGTCCTTTACTTTTTGAACTGAATAAACAGAATCTCCTGTCAATGCCGCAAAAGTAGCATCATCAATCACGCGACCACCCAACCAAACTCCGACCCATGACATGACTTTTAGTATTTTTAATAAAGTGTCTGACAATACTTTGGTTTTACCCAATTGATAATTATTTCTGACAAAATCAAATACCTCCACAAAACTCCTGTTGCCGGAATTCAATACAAATCTTTGATTCCAAAGTGCTCTACTGCTGAGTTCTGCCAGACAATAAGCCACATCCCTCACATCCACATAACCGGTTTTTCCACGGGTAGCAAATGCATTTTTTCTGAAAATTCTCCTGAATAAATCTTCGCTCGGTCGTTTTCCATCAAGACTACCGATGATGACCGACGGATGGACTATCATCACATTTGAGGCGGTTTCAGCTGCTGCCCTATAAAATTCCATTTCGGCGCGTTTCTTTGATGCTGCATACCAAGAATGCGGCTTTTCTGGATTCCATTTTGAAAGTTCGTCTATGTGATTATTGCCCTCATCTGAATCCAAAGTAGCAATCGAACTGACAAGCACCAGGTTGGAAACTCCATTGTTTGTGGCAATGTTCACCAGATTTTCGGTGCCGGTCACATTGGTGCAATAAATTTTTTTCCGGTGCCTCGCTTCATAACTCACAAATGCT
>JAQVKJ010000227.1 GCA_028694715.1 Weeksellaceae bacterium
CGTCATAAAATCCAGAAGCCGTTTGAAGAAATTTCTATACATGGTTTGAATAGATACCAAAAATAAGAAATTTATCTGCTTTGTATTTGTTTTGTCCCAAGTCCATTCATCAGAAATCTTCTGTCATCAACATTTGGTACAACTTCCTGAGCGGTAGCCCCATTACATTGTAATAATCTCCCTTTATTGCACTGACCTGTGTAAGGCCAAACCAATCCTGTATGCCGTAGGCGCCTGCCTTGTCGTAGGGATGAAAATTTGTGACATAAAAATCGATTTCTGCTTCGCTGAACTCAGCGAAACAAACTTCGGTCGTTTCCGAAAAGCATTTGAGTTGATGCTCGGTCCTGATACATACCGAAGTAAAAACTTCGTGGGTTTGGCCGGACAGTTGGTTGAGCATTTCAAAAGCCGCTGTTTTGTCCTTGGGTTTTCCTATTTTTTTGTCATTGAACCAAACGATGGTATCTGCGGTTATCAGGATTTCTCCGGCCTTCAACTGGCCATAAGCCATGGCTTTGCTTTGAGCGATAAACTCAGTGATTTTCTCCCTTTTCAGTTCCGGTGGATAAGATTCATCTGCATCGATGTGTACGGTTTCAAAATCGATGCCCAAGCCTTTGAGCAGTTCTTGTCTTCTGGGCGATTTTGACGCCAGTAGTATGCTTTTGTGTTTGAGTTTTCCGGCAAGCATCATTTACACCGACTGAATTCTTTCATCGTCAAACCATTTCCCCTGTACTTTGAGGGTTTGCTCGATGATGTCTCTTACACAGCCCCGACCGCCGTCTGCATGCGATATATATTCACAGATCATTCTTATATCGCCCACAGCGTCGTTTGGACAACAAGCCAGTCCCACTTTCTGCATCACCTCCAAATCCGGAATGTCGTCGCCCATGAACAAAATCTCTTCGGTTTTCAGATTATAGCTGTGCAACAAGTCTTCGTAGGCCTCGTTTTTGTCCCTTGAGTTCAGATAAATGTCTGTCACACCCAGGTACCTCAATCGCTTTTCTACCATTTTGTCTCTGCCGCCGGTAATGACGGCTATTCTCAGTCCTTTTTTGATGGCCAATTGAATCGCGTATCCGTCCTTGGTGTTCATCGTCCTTAGCATTTCTCCGTCCGCAGTCAGGATGAGATTCCCGTCGGTCAGTACACCGTCCACATCAAAAATCAGTGTAGTGATGTGTCTTAATTTTTGTTTGTAACTAATCATGGTGATAAGTTCTTTGAATGGACTCTGTCAACAGTCGGTAGAGTTGTTGTAGTCTTGAATCTTTTTCCAAAAGTTCCAAGTGTTTTTCTATCACAATGTTGTCGCCCCTTTTTGCCGGGCCCGTTTGGGCATCATAGGGATCCATGTCCTTGATTTTTTTGTAAGTTTCCTTGATCAGCGGTTGCAGCACATCGAACGGAATATCCGCGTCCTTACAAATGTTGTCGCCAATGTAATACAGGTGATTAGCGAAATTATTGACCCAGACGGCGGCCATGTGTAGTCTCAGCCGTTTTTCACTGTCCACCCGGTGGACCTTGTTAGAAATTTTTTCGGCCAGTTTGTACAATGCCTCCAAGTCTTCAGCGTTTTCAGCTTCCACAAAAAAAGGAATATCATCGTACTTCAATGCTTTGACTTTGGAAAAAGTTTGCAAGGGATAGAAAACGCCTTTTCTGTATTGTCCTTTGAGCGCATTCACGCCCATCGAGCCCGAAGTATGCACCACCAGCGTGTCCTCGTACGGAATGTAATGCGACAATTCGGATATGGCCGAATCAGAAGCAGCGATGATGTACAAATCCGCCTTGACCAGTTCAGAAATTTTATCGGTATAAGAAATTTTGTTGGCTTCACCCAATTCCTCTGCATGTGAAAGGGTACGATTAAAAATCTGCCTGACACTGACCGTATTTTCGATCAATGCACGGGTCAGATGAAAAGCCACATTTCCGGCACCTAAGATGACGACTGATTTCATTGACCGCAAAAGTAAAAAATTTTAAGTCAATTCAAGCTCTGAAATTTCAAAACCAAAATAAAGCATGCTTGGTTTTGAGGAATTTCGACCGAAAATGCTACCTTTACACACTCAAATAAACACTCAATTAAAAAATTATAATTCATTATGAAAGTAACTGTAGTTGGCGCAGGTGCCGTTGGTGCAAGCTGTGCCGAATATATTGCAATGAAGAATTTTGCTTCTGAAGTAGTATTGCTCGACATCAAAGAAGGCTACGCCGAGGGCAAGGCCATGGATTTGATGCAGACTGCTTCCTTGAACGGATTTGACACAAAAATTACAGGATCCACCTCCGACTATTCAAAAACAGCCGGTTCAACCGTGGCGGTCATCACCTCCGGAATTCCAAGAAAACCCGGCATGACCCGCGAAGAACTCATTGACATCAATGCGGGTATCGTCAAAGAAGTGACACAAAACTTGGTCAAACATTCACCCAACATCATTCTGGTAGTGGTTTCCAATCCGATGGACACCATTACTTATTTGGTTCACAAAACTTCAGGACTGCCCAAACACCGCATCATAGGCATGGGAGGCGCATTGGATTCAGCCCGTTTCAAATACAGATTGGCCGAAGCTCTGAACTGTCCGATTTCTGATGTGGACGGAATGGTGGTCGGTGCTCACTCAGACACAGGTATGGTTCCCCTGATGACCAAGGCCACCCGCAACGGAATTCCCGTATCGGAATTCTTGAACGAGGATCAAATGAAATTCGTGGAAGAAGAAACCCGGGTGGGTGGAGCCACACTGACCAAATTGTTGGGAACTTCAGCATGGTATGCACCGGGCGCAGCGGTTTCGGGACTGGTGCAGGCAATTCTCTGTGACCAGAAAAAAATGTTTCCTTGTTCCATACTTCTCAATGGCGAATACGGACTGGACGACATCTGCATGGGCGTACCCGTGATCATCGGCAAAGACGGTTGGGAAAGAATTGTGGACATCCCATTGACCGACGAAGAAAAAGAAAAATTTGCCACTGCCTCACAAGCGGTGAGAGCGGTGAACGGTTTACTGAAATTATAATCAGGAATACACCAATATACAAACGGCGGCCTTTGAAGCCGCCGTTCTTAAATTTTCATTATGAACAGACCGGATTATGTAAACCCCGAAAGGCTCAATCATTTCATTTCGGAAGCTTTCAAAGAGGACATCGGAGACGGCGACCATTCAACGCTCGGCAGTGTTTCGGCCGACATCAGAGAGAGCGCCCAACTATTGGTCAAAGAGGAATGTGTGCTGGCGGGAGTGGAGCTGGCTGCAGAAATTTTTGCGTTTTATGACTCCGAACTGGAGATGGAGATTTTCATCGACGACGGAAGCCGGGTCCAAGCCGGTGACATCGCATTCAAAGTAGTCGGTTCTGCCCGTTCACTGCTGACCACCGAAAGACTGGTGCTCAACTGTATGCAACGAATGAGCGGCATCGCCAGCATGGCGGCTGAAGCAGCCAAAGCTGT
>JAQVKJ010000228.1 GCA_028694715.1 Weeksellaceae bacterium
ACACCTTCGATAGAAGTGAAATGTATGTAGGGTGTTTCCGTAATTCCGTCAGGCAAACGGTCGAGTACATAAATCAAACCTTTGAGTTCTACTTTTTCAGGGTCGGCCATCGAACCATAAATTTCAGGTTGCAACTGTAGCAAAAGTTTTTGCAATATCTTGCCGGTTTGTCCGGAAGGTTTGTAACTGCTAAGGTTTGACATATGCCGCATGCTGATATACAAACGGTCAATTTCTGAAGTTGAGGCCCTTGCTTTGGATATATTTCTTGGCATAAATTTCTATTTATTTTTGGTTCAATTTACGGTATTCGCTCTCAGCCATCATCAAATCATCATACCATTCCTGGCCGAATTTCCTGATCAGTGCATCCTTGACAAATCGAGCAACATTTACACCCAATTCTTTTCCCAGTACGCAAGCATCCGAACAGATGCTCCAAGAGTGATAATTCACTGCAGTGAATTTTTCATAGTGCTTAATTCTCACCGGATAAAGATGACAGGAAATTGGTTTTTTAAAATCGGTGGCGCCCTCCTCCCAAGCTTTTTCTATCCCGCATTTTGCAACTCCGTTTTTGTCGAAAATCACATAAGCACACTCCGCACCCTTTACCAGTGGGGTAGTCCATTCTCCATCAAAATCCCTCACATAACGGCCTTGCTGCTCAATGGCTTCAATGCCTTCCGGACGAAGATAAGGTTTCACAGATTCATAAATATCGTCGAGTACTGCCAGTTCATCCTCATCCAGTGGCGCTCCCGATTCACCTTCCACGCAGCAAATTCCCTTGCATTTGATGAGATTACAGACAAACTCTTCAGAAAAAATTTCTTCGGAAATCAAAGTATCGCCAATCTGAAACATATTGTTTAATATTTGGCAGACAAAGATAATGGTTTATTTGTTTACCGAATTTAGTTGAACTCTTTTTAACTGAATCTTTGCAACCGATTTCCTTTATGGAAAATAAAGTCAATCATTCATCTTTGTTTGATTAATTTTGCAGTCAAATGAAATTGCTAATAGACAAAATTGATTCTCCGAAGGATTTGCGACAGTTGAATAAGTCTGAATTACCCCATCTGTCACACGAAATCAGGGAATTTATCATAGAAGCACTCTCTGTTAAACCGGGGCATCTCGGTGCCGGTTTGGGAGTGGTTGAGTTGACAGTGGCCTTGCATTATCACTACCAAACCCCGGAAGATATTCTGATTTGGGATGTGGGACACCAGTGCTATCCACACAAAATTCTTACCGGTCGAAAAAATGATTTCGATACGCTCAGGCAGCTGAACGGCATTTCGGGTTTCCCTGTCAGAACCGAAAGCAGTTATGACGCCTTCGGAACAGGTCATTCTTCCACTTCTGTCTCAGCAATCACTGGCATGGCTGTGGCCGACCTGCTGCATTCTAAAAATAACAAACATATTGCTGTCATCGGAGACGCATCCATTGTTTCAGGTATGTCCATGGAGGCATTGAACCATTTGGGCAGCACCGGGTTGGATGTGATGATAGTACTCAACGATAATTCCATAGGCATTGACCCTTCGGTAGGCGCAATGAAAGAACATTTTTTTCAACTACATGAAGGTAAGCAGCATTCGGTTTTTGAGGATTTTGGAATTCACTACAAAGGAGTGGTGGACGGACATGATTTTGATGCCTTGTTCGATGCTCTTGATGAACTGGATCAGATTCACCGCCCGAAATTACTACACATCAAAACCATCAAAGGGAAAGGTTACCCGACCGCCGAAGCCAATCAGGTGAAATGGCATTCTCCCGGAATTTTTAATAAAGAAACCGGTGAAATCACAACAAAACCCGATTCGGGTTTAAGTTTTCAGCAACTTTTTGGTACTGCAGTGTGCAAACTGATGGCAGAAAACAAAAAGATGGCTGTCATTACTCCTGCCATGCTGAGCGGAAGCCATTTGACGGATGCTTATCAGAAGTTTCCGGACAGGGTCTTTGATGTCGGCATAGCAGAACAACACGCAGTGACTTTTTCAGCTGGTTTGGCAGCCCGTGGACTAATTCCTTATTGCACCCTTTATTCTACTTTTATGCAAAGGGCATACGACCAGCTAATTCACGATGTGGCTTTGCAACAATTGCCTGTGGTTTTCTGTATTGACCGTGCCGGTTTGGTGGGGACAGACGGGGCCACACACCACGGATATTTTGATACCGCATTTCTGAGGAGCATTCCTAATATGCTCGTTTCTGCTCCTATGGATGAAACAGATTTTCTGAATCTGCTTTATACGGCCCAATTTTCTGAGAAACCATTTTCGGTGCGTTTTCCAAGAGGCAATACCGGACTGAAATCGCTGCCTGTAATCAATTTTAATCAACTGACAGTTGGCAAAGCAGAAGTATTAAAAGAAGGCAAAGCAGCGGCGGTGTTGACATTTGGCACCATTGGGAAGAAAATCCAAAAAATTCTTTCTGGAAATGCTTTGAAAAACGAGCATCAGACAGAACGAATCGGCCATTATAAATTTCTGTTTTGTAAACCATTGGATACCGGTCTGCTCGACCAGATTTTTGAAAATTACGAAACCCTATTGACTTTTGAAGATGGAGTGATGAACGGTGGTTTTGGAGATGCAATTTTGCAGTATGCAGCCCAAAAGAATTACAAAGGCAAAATCATACAGAAAGCTTATCCTGACAGTTTTGTTCTGCATGCTTCCATTGAGGAATTGGAAAAACTTATCGGTCTGGATGAACAGTCAATTGTTCAATTGCTCAATTCGGTCTGATTATTTTTTGATGATTTTGGCCGATTGATAACCCAAATCGTAATGAAAATTCAAATAGTAAATGCCCGGTTTCTCAGGAACATTGAACTGATATTGTCTTTGACCCGCCTCAGTTATCGTTTCCCTTAGCAACTGACCGATTTTTCTCCCTGATTCATCAAAAAGCATGACTACAAGATGGTCATTTCTTTTGAAATCAATGCGTACATTTACAGTGTTTCCTACTACAGGATTAGGAAAAACCTGAATCGCTAAATCTTCACGGTCTTTGGTGGAAATGTCGTTGACTTTCAGATTGTCGGTGTATTTGTAGATAGAAACACCCGAGCAATAAGCAAGATTTCCGTTGAAGAACTGAAAACGGTTCAACGAATATCCAAAACCAGTATCAACCCATGTTTGCCCTGCGTCAAAAGTTTCCAAAAATCCGCTGTAATGTCCGCCCATCCAACCGTGGTCTTCTGTGACAAAACCAACTCCCTGAATGTAGGTGTCAGGAACCTCTCTCGAAACCCAGTTCTGTCCCTTGTCCACTGACTTAATCAGCTTACCGTTCAATGGAGAAAAGGATTGGACAGCACCAAATATCACATTGGGATTTGAGTAAAGTATCTGGAGCTTCCAGACCATTTCGCCCGGAATATTGGTGTTGTACAATTCCGTCCAACTCACGCCTCCGTCGGTGGTTTTCAGCACAACGCCCCCAGTGGGA
>JAQVKJ010000229.1 GCA_028694715.1 Weeksellaceae bacterium
GATTATGGGCAAGTTTAAACTCTTTCTGAGCTTGTTTAATCTTTTCGGCACACCAAAAAGCCTTATGGTTATTAACTTCCCTTGCTTTTCCTATGATTCTGGATTCCAGCTGATAATCAGATACTATGAAATACGGATCCACCGCAATACAATGTCCACCCACACCACAACCAGGTTGAAGGATATTTACCCTCGGATGTTTATTGGCCAACTGTATCAGTTCCCATACATTTATTCCCGCTTTATCGCAGATCAGCGAAAGTTCATTGGCAAATGCAATCTGAACATCCCGTGATGAATTCTCCACCAACTTACACATTTCTGCTGTCCGGGCATTGGTTTTATGTAAGTCACCTTTCACAAACTGTCGATAGAATGCAATGGCTTTATCGGCTGACGCATCATCAATTCCACCAATCACACGGTCGTTATGAACCAGTTCATACATTACATTTCCTGGCAGGACTCTTTCCGGGCAATAAGCTAGATAAATTTTATTTTTTAATTCAGGTCTTCTTGTATAAATCAATTCCTGCATTTTTTCGGTTGTGCCGACCGGAGAAGTAGATTCTATGATGTACAAATCACCTTCTTTCAATAAGGGAATGATTCCTTCCGTTGCAGCCTGAACATATGAAATATCAGGCTCATGGTCACCTTTGAATGGTGTCGGAACCACAATCAGATAAACATCAGCGGAAACCGGATTCAGATTTGCTCTCAGAAAATCGTTCTTTACAGCTTCTGCTACCGCAATATCCAAATCGGGTTCAACGATATGTATTTTCCCTTCGTTAATTGTATCAACCACTGTTGGACTAATATCCACACCCAAAACTCTTGTTTTATTTTGTGCAATCAGAGCAGAAGTGGGAAGCCCTATGTATCCCAGCCCGATGGTTACTACTTCCGGATTATAATCAGTTTGCATGGTCAAGTATAAATTTCACGATTCTTTCACTGGCTTTTCCATCGCCATATGGATTGTGTGTTTTACTCATTCTTTGGTACGCTTCTCTATCATTTAATAAACGAGAAGCCTCCGAAATTATTTTTTCTTTGTCTGTTCCTACCAAAATCACTGTCCCAGCTGTTACCGCTTCTGGCCTTTCGGTTGTGTCCCTCATTACCAGAACAGGCTTCCCTAAGCTGGGAGCTTCTTCCTGAACGCCTCCACTGTCGGTGATGATTAAATGAGATTTCTCCATTAGCCAGATAAACGCTGGATAGGCAAGAGGAGAAATGAGAAAAATATTTTCTATTTCCGATAATATCTTATAAACAGGCTCTTTAACATTAGGATTCAAATGTACAGGATAAATAATCTGAACATCCGGATTTTCCAAAGCTATTTGTTTGAGTGCTTCACAAATTCTGATAAATCCATCGCCGTGCTTTTCTCTTCGGTGTCCGGTAACCAGAATAATTCGCTTATCGGGTTGAATTAAATTTTTTAACTCTTCGATTTCCTTATCTTGAAAATCAGGAGTATTTACCCTTTCAATTCCAAACATCAAAGCATCGATTACCGTATTTCCTGTCACACAGATTGCGTTTTCAGATTTTGATTCTTTTATCAAATTTTCCTTGGATTGTTCAGTAGGAGAGAAATGAAAATTCGTTACAATCCCAGTCACTTGCCGGTTCATTTCTTCGGGAAATGGAGATTGTAAATTGTGAGTTCGCAATCCGGCTTCCACATGACAAACTTTTGCCGAGCTATAAAATGATGCAATACTGGCAGCCATCGTAGTCGTGGTGTCGCCATGAACATATACATAGTCCGGATTAAATTCTTCAAGTATGGGTTTTAACCCGAGGATGATGTCCGAAGTCAGATTATATAAATTTTGATTGGGCCGCATCAGGTTGAGGTCATAATCCGGATATATTTCAAAAAAATCCAACACTTGATCCAACATCTCCCGATGTTGGGCAGTAATACATACTTTGGTTTGAAATTTATCAGCATGCTTAGCGAATTCATGAACCAAAGGAGCCATTTTAATAGCTTCCGGACGGGTACCAAAGATAACTAAATTTTTTGTTTTCATTTGATTCAACAAGAAATGCAAATGTAAGGATTTGATTATTACTTCTACCCTCTACAATTATGAAGGATTTACAAAAATTCAAAAATGCTTAAAATGTCATCGTAATCTTATATATTTACACTCAAATTACCATTGTACTGCTATGAATACTAATCAAAACTCAAATAACGAAGAAGTTGACATCATCAAGTTACTCAATTATTTCAAAAACGGAGTCAAATCCATTTTTCGGAGAATTGGCAAAATGTTTTCTTACATTTTCTACTTTATCTTTCTGTTACGAAAATTCCGAATTCTAACAGGAAGTTTGGTTGCGTTGGGTGTAATCTACGGAGCTATTATTAAACCCATGTTGAAAGAATCTGATGAGAAAATATATGAAATGGTGGTCAAAACAAGTCCTGTAAGTAATATAGAATTATATGCCTTTGGGAAAGAAATAAATATTCAAGAATCCTTAAATAGTAATTTGGATAGTGAAGGAATTCAATTGGCTAAAAACTTAGGTATTTCAAGTATAAGCATTGAACCTATTAAAAATGAAGATGATGCAATCAATAATTACTTTGAACAAATTGAAGTCAATACATTAAGAGGTATTGAAACCGACACCTTGTTCTTTCATGATTTTAAACTGAAAGATCATAAAAACAAAATGGCAGAAACTGATTTCTCACTTCAAAAAATTAGAATCAATGTAAATGAAGACCATAAATCTGCTTCCGAAATACAAGAAAGTTTATTGAATTATCTTAACAACTTGCCAGGCATCAAAAATGACCAGCAAGCTCGACAGTTGGCTCTCAAAAATTATGAATATGAATTGAAAAGAACACTGACCAACATCGACTCAATTATGTATTCAAGAGCAGTAGCCAATAAAAATTCAACTTCAGCTGGTGGGGAACAGCTTATGGTCAACACAGCATCCAGAAACACTGTTGAAGGAGACTTGTTGCGTTATACAGAGTATTTTACCAAAAGATTATATGGAACTCAAAAAATGATTAATTCCCACCAAAATGCCGTTAGTATTATTTCAAATTTAAGATTAACAGATGAGAAAAAAGTATTCGGAGGTGCAACACTAAATTATGGAATCATAGGATTGGCACTGGCCTCGTTAATCATTCTCGCAATCCAGTTCAACACCTACTTAAACAGATACGAAAACGGAAAAATTTAATCACCCCAACACACTCCACATCGGTCTTGCAGCCGGAGTCGGATAGGCTGATGTGGGAATAGGGTTTATCTTGGTTTTGAATCCGTTTTCTTTGGCGATTTTTTGTGCAAATTCAAACCAGGACATCTGCTGCGGTCCGGCAAAATGGCGAATGCCATAATCACTGTCACCGGATGCGATGATTTCACAAATATATTTGGCCAAATCCCTTGCATCCGTCGGCTTCCCAATTTGGTCGTCCACCACAT
>JAQVKJ010000230.1 GCA_028694715.1 Weeksellaceae bacterium
ATCATCTTATTGTATTGCTGTTCAGCGAGTTCCTTGAATTCCTGACGGCTGACTTTTTCACCTTTGGAAGGAGCTTCCACTTTCACTTTGTCTTTCAGAACTTCGACTGACAATGCTTTGTAAATACTGCCTTCGTTTCCGCCTTCTTCGTATTCAAAGCCGGATTCCAATTCGAGTATCAATCCCGGAAGTCCCCAAAAATCTTCGGGACCGGTTTTGAAATTCAGTTTGGGCGCATACCAAGCCGTGATTTTAGTTCCGTATTTATCGTCCAACACCGCAGTTGCTTTTCGGGTTTCAAACCCAAGTATGGTTTTGGTTTCCTTACTGATGCTCCAGTCAAAAACACGCAGTGAATCCTGAATCAGATAGTTTTTTGTACCCAGCTTGGCTTCCTTCAGATATATATTGTCGGCTGTGTTTTTAAAAATTGTTCCTCTGCTGCCCATTTGTACGGTAGCTACTCTTTCTCCCCGTGGTTGTTCATTGCTGATTTTCTCTACAAAGACAAAGGAAGACGAATTTTCATCTACAATCAATTCATAATTGGAATTCAGAAACACTACATTCAACATTCCCATGCTTTTGTCAGCAGGATTGAAATAGGGCGTCAATTCGTATTCAACTTTGATTTGATTTTGGGCTGAAATCAAAGTCGAAACCAGTAAAAAGATGCTTAAAAGGATGTTTTTCATTGTGTGTATTCATTTATTATTTTCTAAAATTGGTGTACTATCAAATCATCAATCGAAACCGTTTGGGTTTTCAAAGACAATGTTTTCTACCGAGCTAAATTAACAAAAAACCAGAAACTCCTTTGGTCGAAGAAAAGGGAAGAGGTTGGATCAAGCATTCAGTACTCTAACCTGCATTTTCGTACGCCTTTTTTATCCACTCCAAAACTTCTGTATCAATCTCTTCGATGCTTGAAATCTTGATTTTGTGCGAACACATTCCGTTGGGTTTTTCGGCTTCCAATTTTCCGGTGGGTGCTTGTCCTTTCAGGTTGACACCGATTTCAAAACGGGTTTTGGTGGCTGGACTCAATGTTGCAAATTGTTTTTTTCTTCTCAAACTTAAGTATGCTTTTTTTGGGGCGATTTCAATGTCCTTTCCGAAAGATTGGATTTCAGCCATTAACTTATGGTAAATTGGTTGAAAATGTTCTTTGCCCTGATATTGTTTTGTGATTAAGTCATTTTGATTGTCAGCCTGATTTGCATCTTTTTCTTTTGATTTGTGTGCAACCAGATTGGCATATCCGTGTGTAAATTCGTGTTGTTCTTTTAGAAATTTGATGATTTCACCGTGTTTTTCAAAGTTTTGCTTCTTTACGATTTCTATCCATTGCTCCATCGTTTTTCCTGTGTTTTTGTACAGGTTTTCGATCATTGTTTGTACTGTTTTGTTCATAATTTCAGGGTTTTGATTTCCAAATTTTGTCGGATGTCGGCAAATATTCGGGAAGTGCAGCCGAGCCGTACCAGCTGAAAATTTCGTAATCCAACAAGCCGTTTTTTATGGCCGGGTCGGATTGTAGCAATGCGTTTGCTTCTTCTTCTTCGTCCGTTAGTTTGTCGGTCGTTTTGGTCGTGCGGTTGGGACAGACACACGCTGCCGCCAAGCTTTGGTTTGAGTTTTGGCTGGTGCGGCTTGGCAAATGCGAAGCATTCACGAACTCCATTAAAACAATCAAGTTGTGAGTAATTGTGTGGCTGTGAAGGGTTGGGTTAGTCATGTTTTAAATGCTCTTTCAATTCTATCATTTTTGCAATGGCGTTTTTCAGTTCTTCACGGTGCAAAGGATTCTCCGAATGATGTGAAGCTGCATTCATTATTCTGTCCAAGATGTCTTTCGTCTCGGTGATGAGCAGTTCTTTTCTGTTTTTCTTTTCGTTGAACTCAATCAGAAAGTCAAAAAGTCTGGTTTTGATAGTGTCTAAAGCAGTTTTTTCGGCTGGTGTTAATGTGCCATCTGCTGAATAGTCTGTCTTTATCTTTTGGAGTTTTGCAATGTCCATGTCATGGAGAAAGCGTTGGGTGAAGTTCTGATGTCTTTTGTGATTCAAGATATTGAAGGCCTTTTCTAATTTCGAACTCAATGTTTCAAAGTCTCCGTTCAGTTTTTTCATGTCCGGGTCGAGATACTCGGTCAATATGGCTTCCGCTTCTTTCCTTAATTCATTGCCACAAGCATCAAATTCATTTTCTTCAAAATTTCTAATAGCCTTTTGAAGTGGTGTTTTGTCTTCTTTGATTTTGGGTGCGGAACTATCTTTCTCGTCTTTGTTGAAATTGAAGTACACCCATTCTTCTTCATCGGTATTTCTACGAATAAGATTGAAGAAACCTTTGTCGTGGGTGAGGATAAACTTTTGAAAGCCATCAAAGAATTTCAAATCTTCCTTCTCTTCTTTGTTTAGAATGATGCGAACCACATCCATTCGATTGGATAAGTCCAAACTGATGAGCATATCATCCAGTACTAAAATCTTAAATCTGGCACTTGCCAAAGGTCTTGTCCGCAATGCACCAATACGAACCCCGATAGCAATTCTGGTCAATTGTGCTTCGTTTAGAAACGATTGCACTCGTTCAATGGCTCTCCATTTTTCAGGAATGGTGTCATCATAAATTTCTACGCCTAATTTGATATGCAATTGGTCGTGTCGCCAACCTTGCATATTGTCTCGCCATATCTTGTTTTTTATGAGGTCGAATTTGAATTTCTTATCAAAACTTAAAGCTACTTTGATTACGTCTTTGCCTTCAAAGAAATGGTCTTTCAGAAATTTATTGGCATGGCCGGAAATATCATTGAGCAGGGTTTGAATCTTGTCATTCAGTACATTTATTTCATTGACATAGTTCTCTTTCCTTTTTCTTGAAGCAACAGCACCTTTGGGAGTTCTCGGAACATCAAGCGTTGGTGTTTTGATAATATCATCCAACCAGTTTTTCGTGCCTTCGGTTAGGAATGGGAAAATATCCCGTTCAAAAACTGGCCAAAGATTTACTTCCTGTTTGTGTGATGCTCGATAAAAATTGTGCAACAGCTTGTAATTGATGAAATCACTCGCAAGGTTTAACTCTCGTATTAGCGTGTTGGTATCATCGTTTGTATTGATTAAATCATGGGAAATCGTAAAAGTTTCTTCATGTTGAGTATCAGTATCTATGGAGGTAAGTTTGATATAGGAATCTTCACCTGCATCCATAAATACATTTTTCAAGGTTTGGTGTGTACCTCTATCTGAAGCTATGTAATCCTTGAAATATTTCTTAACTCCCTCATCATGTTTTATACTGCTTTGTAACAGCGTATACAGAGCCCAAAACAAAGAGGACTTACCAGAACCATTATTACCATACACCAAAACATGCTTTCCATTTATAGGAAAAACCTGTTCTTGTTGGAAAGCTTTAAAGTTTTTGATTCTTATTTCTTTAATCTTCTTCATTAGCTTTCCAATATCGGTTTTAAAAT
>JAQVKJ010000231.1 GCA_028694715.1 Weeksellaceae bacterium
TCGCAACCGCTGTTCATGAACATGGTGCAACAAATTTCCCTTTATCAAATCAATCGCAAAACTCACCTATGATAAAATATCTGCTCCTCAATACGGATATAACGAAAATAATTCTGGTTTCGGTACCTACGCATAGAACGCGCACTTATCGACAACTTTTTGCATACCTCCTCCTCACACATTAGGAGATCTCCATAAAAATTTAAAGAGAAAAATACAATTCGCTTTTCCAATTCTTCTATGTCCTTCAAGCCGACCCTACCCCGAGCCTCGCTGAAAAATAATCGCTCGCTCATGATAAATAAATTTTAATGTGGAGATTTGAAAGCGAAAGGTAAATAATATTTTTATATAAAAAAGAGAGTTCGCTCCTTCTTGATTGAAGATGAGCAATCAACAACCGCTTGGATGCCCAATTGCAAACCCGTCCTCATGATAGCCAAATTTCATTGTTTTGCCGTTGGCTTTAGCCAACGGATTTAATTTGAAAGTCAAAATCAGGCTTTAGCCACATTCAATCCGCTCAGAAGTTGTTTTTCTTCCATTGAAATCAAATACATCCCGTATTCTACAAAATGCTCCCATCGTCATTGCAATTACGAGGAGTGAACAGATTCCCGCCATCATAAAATCATCCGTCAGACAACGAATCTTTTTTCATTTTTCATATTTTTGTATATCCAATCTTGAATGAAAAATGAAGAATGAGCTACTTTCTCAGGTTTACAAACATCCACTCATCAACCCTGAGGAACTTGAGAAAATCATGGCTGCGCACAGAAAAGTACTTTTAAAAAAAGGAGAATTCGTACTTCAAGAAGGAGAGACTTCCCACAGTTATATGATACTCGAAAAAGGCTTGATTCGCTCTTATGTGATTGATTATAAAGGCAATGACATCACTACGGATTTCTTTTGCGAAGGTGATTTGGTCATAGAAGTTTTGTCCTTATTTCAAAGAACTCCCACCTAAGAAAATATTCAAACCCTGACAGATTGCGAAGTTTGGGAAATTGATTATGAAGTTTTTCAAGAATTATTTCACAGCATATCCGGCTTTTCGGAATGGGGAAGATTATGGATGACTGGTAGATTGTTTCATATGAAACACCGTTCTGTCGAAATTTTAACGGCATCAGCCAAAGAACGATACTTGAAATTTATCAAAGAAAAACCCCAAGTGGTTTTGCAATCTCCACTCAAATTCATCGCAAGTTATTTAGGCATAACCGATACTTCATTCAGCAGAATCAGAAAGGAAATCTGAAAATTCACTTGTGTTTTTTATAAAGGCTTAATAATTGATTTTTGTATCTTTGAAAGTAAATTAAACAGGTCATAATGAATTCCATTGATTTCTCAAAATATACGGATGCGGAGAAAATAAGGCTGGCAGAACAGCTTTGGGACAGTGTTTTCAAGGAAGATATTGAAATTAGCGCGAAAATCGAATCCATTATGATGGAACGACTTCAGCGAATTGAAGAAGGCAGGGCAGTGTTTTATTCCCGTGAACAAGTGCAGGAAAGAATTCAACAGCTGAGAAAAGAATTGGATGAATGAAAATTGAATTCTTAGACGAAGCTTATCTCGATATTGAAGATGCCATTCTTTGGTATGAGTCTGTCCGAAAAGGACTTTCTGTTGATTTTCAACTTTGTCTCGAAAATGCACTTGATGAAATTATAGAACACCCGGATTCATTTCAGAAAAGATACAACTTTGTGAGAATCAAGTTTATCAAAAGATTTCCGTATGGAATTCATTATTACGCTTTTGATGAATCTACACTCAGAATTATCGGAGTTATTCATGTTTCTCGTTCTCCCAAAATTTGGTCAGAAAGATTAAAATCAAATTAAAAATCGCATCTCAATAAATGAAAACGCCCCAATTCATCGCAAGTTATTTAGGCATAACCGATACTTCATTCAGCAGAATCAGAAAGGAAATCTGAGAGGATTTAATTTCTTGTCCTATGGCAAGAAGTTTTTAATTTGACTGCGCTACCTTTGTCGTAATTAATAACTGCTTGAAAATTAGATATTCAACTTTCGGACATCTGATTTCTCGCCTGAAAAACATCAGATTATGATACTCAATCCTTATCTAAATTTTGACGGAAACGCTGAAGAAGCCTTTCGTTTTTACCAATCCGTTTTTGGTGGAGAATTATTTATTCAAAAAATGAGCGAAGCACCGGGAATGGAAAATTTATCCGACGATGAAAAAAACAGGGCCATGCATGTCGGAATTCCCATCGGAAAAGGCCAATATCTTATGGCATCGGACTGTTTGCCAAGTCATGGACAAATTTTGAAACAGGGCAACAACAATTACATTTCAATCTCTACTGAAACTCGCGATGAAGCCGACAGAATCTTCAATGCTTTGTCTGCCGGTGGCCAAATTGAAATGCCGATGGAAGACATGTTTTGGGGAGATTATTTCGGTTCGTTTGTCGATAAATTCGGGGTTTGCTGGATGATTAATTATGCAAATCCAAAATAAAAATGAAACTCACAGCCAAAGCATCCATACAAATTCAAAAACCGGTAAGTGAAGTTTTTGAAGCCATCATTGACCCCAAACATTTGACCCAATATTTCATTTCTAAAAGTTCGGGCAAAATGGCAGAAGGATGGGAATTGATTTGGGAATTTGGTGATTTTCCGGGAGAATTTCCGGTTCAAATCAAAGAAGTTAAGACACCGGAATTCATTTCTTTTGTTTGGGATGAGGGAACTTTGGTCAAAATCAAATTGGAAGAATTATCAGATAAAACAACCGTCGTCAGAATTACTGAAGGTGAAAAAGATTTGACAGAAGAAAACCTGGAATGGTTGGTGGGAAACACTTTTGGATGGGGAAATTTTTTGGATTGCCTGAAAGCTTATTTGGAATATGGAATTCAACTTAGAAAAGGAGCTTTTGAATACCTGAATTCTCAAACTTGAAATCAATAATACAAAAGGGACAATGATGAAAAAATTACAATTCAAATCAGAAATAAAAGCACCCGTTGAAAAAGTTTATCGTTCGATGTTGGGTTTGGGTGACAAATCGACTTACGAGGCTTGGGTTTCTGAATTCAATCCGACTTCAACTTTTGAAGGAAGTTGGAAAAAAGGAGAAAAAATTCAATTCGTCGGAACAGATGAAAATGGAGAAAAAGGAGGAATGATGGCTGAAATTGTTGAAAATATTCCCCATCAATTTGTTTCCATTCGAACTTATGGAATCCTGAAAAATGGTGTTGAAATCACCGCAGGACCGGAAGTAGAACAATGGGTCGGTGGTCATGAAAATTATTTTTTTGAAGAAAGAAATGGAATCACAACAGTTACTGTGGAAATAGATATCTTCGATGAATACCGGGATTATTTTCAAGAAATTTATCCGAAAGCCTTGAACAAATTAAAATCTCTGATTGAAAATTCATGAAAAATGAAATCCAAAATGAGAGATTATCAT
>JAQVKJ010000232.1 GCA_028694715.1 Weeksellaceae bacterium
AATTTAGTGTGGGTGAAAAAGAATTGTGTATAGTAGGTAAAATTGACCAAAAAATACTGAAGAAAACCGACATTGGCCAGGAAGTTTATTTTGCTGAATTAAATTGGCTTCCGATTGTGGAATCGGTTGGTATGCACGAACTCAAATGCAAAGAAATTTCAAAATTTCCGGCCGTGAAAAGAGATTTGGCCTTGCTCATAGACAAGCAAGTTACTTACAAGAATTTATTGGAGTCGGTGCAAGCCTTGAACTTGAATTCTCTTAGGAGCATCAGGTTGTTTGATGTTTATGAAGGCAACAAATTGCCGGAGGGCAAAAAGTCTTATGCGCTCAGTTTTGTACTTCAGAACAATGAAAAGACAATGAGCGATTCTGAGATAGATGAAATTATGAATAAATTAATTCGTAATTTTGAAAAACGCTTTCAGGCGGAATTAAGAAATTAATTTCTCCCTATAAAATTAATAGTTATGAAGTCTTCTGTTGTTTTACTGATATTCGGTTTGTTTTTGGTCTCCTGCGGTTCTCTCAGGTCATCGAGCGATTTTTCAACCGTTAAAAAAGCCATTATCGGCAATGTTTGGTTGTTACAGGATGAGAATGGAGCTGTGGTCAGTTACAATGGTCAGCATGTGAGCATGGAATTCAGACAAGAAAGCTCCGGCCTTCAGGCAGTGGGATTTGCTGGTTGCAATCGTTATTTTTCTACAGTGGATATTCAACCGGGCTTCATGAACTTCAGCCAACCCGGCGCAACACTGATGGCTTGTCCGGACATGGAAGGCGAAACTGCTTTTTTGGATTTGCTCAGCAAGGTCAATGCCTACGAAATTTCAGGTAATGAATTCAAACTCTATCAGGACAAGATTCTGCTGTTGAGATTTAAATCACAGTGATTTACAGACTTTCTATTGCTGGAAACTTCCCTGTACAAGTATGCTGAAATTACAGAAAGAGTAACTGTTCCTATGGTCGGTAACTGAATAAAGATGAAGTGTTCTAATCTTTCAGTAAAATCATTGTGGGTGTTCGTAGTATGAATTACAACAATTAATCTTATGATTTCTATGCTGTAATTTATTGTAAACTATGTACGCGTACCAAAGATTAGACTCCCAATCCGGACCAGATTGCTGCCTTCTTCCACAGCAATGGGGTAGTCACCGCTCATCCCCATCGACAGGATTTTCATCCCAGAATAATAGGTTTTGAAATAATCGAAATAAAGTTTGAGCGTTCTGAATTCTTTGCGAAGCTGTTCCTGATTGTCAGTGAATGTAGCCATGCCCATCAGTCCGCAGATGTTTGTAAAAGGATATTCGGTTTTGCAATGGTTGAGAATCTCTTGTGCCTCTTCTTTCTCCATGCCGAATTTGGTATCTTCGTCTGCGATTCTGATTTGGAGCAAACAGTTGATTCTTCGATTGTGTTTCTCAGCCTGTTTGTTGATTTCCTTGAGCAAAGCTGTGGAATCTACGCTGTGTATCATGTACACAAACCCGGCGATGTACTTCACCTTGTTTTTTTGCAAATGACCAATCAGGTGCCAACGGATTTTATCAGGCAGTATTTCTTGTTTTTTAACGAGTTCTTGTACTCGATTTTCACCAAAATCCAATTGACCGGCTTGATGAAGTGCCAGGATGTCATCGACAGGCTTGGTCTTTGACACCGCTACCAGTGTGACTTCTTCGGGAAGTGAATTTCTGATTTCTTTTAAATTAGCAATCAAACTCATTCGTCCAGCTGAAAAATGGTTAAACCACTGAGTGGTTTTGGTTCAATGTAAGTGCTTTTTGGAGGCATTTTCAGTCCGAGGTCAGCGATTTTCTCCATGTCTGTGGAAACCACCGGATAGAAGAAGAATCCTACTTTGAATTCTCCGCTGTCAACTTTTTCTTTCAACTCAATCACACCGTCCACATCGCCAGATCCTCTGAGGAAGCAGATTCTTTCGTCGTCTCTGGAATTCTGGATATTCAGTATAGGTTTGAGTACAAATTCCTCGAAAAGATAGGTGTCCAATTCAGAGAGTCCTTCAACGGTCAACATTTCCCGTTTGATGTATAGGCTGTAGAATTTGCCTTCTAAGTAGAGCCCCAAATAATGTTTTTTGGGTGGAAAGAAAGGGGTTTCTCCTCTTTCTCGGATTTCGAATTTTTCAGCAAGAAGGTCCAAAAATTCAACAGGGGTAAGTCCGTTCAAATCTTTGACGAGTCTGTTGAAATCTTTGATAATCAATTCCTTGTCTGAAACCAGCATTGCGAGAGTATAATTAAGACTGTCTAAATCGGAAGCGTCTTTTTGGATTTTACGCATGGTATTGGTGTACATCAACGAACTTTCCATTCGATGGTGACCATCCGCAATGTAGAAGGATTCATTTTTTTCTATGGAATCTTTTATTTGGAGCAGATTCAGCCTGTTTTCAATTTTCCACAGTTGGTGTTCATTTTCTTCTTTGTCTTTGAATGAAACGATGGGCAGGGTTTTCATTTCGTGCGACATCAGCAAATCCACCCTTTGATTGTTGGGATAAGTGAGCAGAACCGGTTCGGCATGGAAATGGACATTCAGTAGATAATTGGCAAAAAGTTCCACCCTTTTGGTAAGTGTTTCTTCGTGTTTTTTGATTTTTCCGTCTTTGTAATCTTGTATATTCACCATGCCGATGAGTCCTTTGACTTGATCTCCATTGGGTTTGATGAGTTGATAGATATAATAAGCAGTCCTGTCTTTTTCTGCTCGTTCACTTGAGATGAATTCAAGAAAATTTTCCCTGACCAAGGCTTGTCTTTCATTGTGATTAAGCCCATCTTCTTCCCAAGTAGGTTTAATGATATGGAGGAAGGATTCAGAATTGGAGGCCAATTCATCCTCAAGTGCTTTTTTACTAAGGCTGTCAACGCTTTTGGTTGAAAAAGAACCCGCAATTTCGGTTACGGGTCTGATTCCTTTGAACGGTTTAAACTGAGGCATGCCGCAAATTTACAAAATATTTAACTATACTGACTTGGACAGTGTTGTCACTTGTTGTGCGAGTTCGATTCCAATTCTGTTTTGTGCTTCCACTGTACTTCCTGCAAGATGGGGCGACAGTGAGAGTTTGTCGTTCATCAATAACTGAATCGAAGGATTGGGTTCGTCCTCAAACACATCGAGCGCAGCACCAAGGAGTTTCCCATTTTCAATCGCCTGAGTCACTGCGTTTTCATCCACCACTCCGCCGCGGGCAGTATTGATGATAATGGCATTGTCTTTCATGGTTTTGATTTCTTTTTCGCCTATGATGTAATCTTCTTGTGCCGGAACATGAAGGGTAATGATGTCGCTGTTTTTCAATACTTCTTGTATCGGTTTCATGTCAAAATGAAAATTTAGTTGGCGACCGTCAAAAAATTCGAGTGTTACTTCTGCTTCTTTTAGAAAAGCATCAAAACCGATAACGCTCATTCCCAGGCCTATG
>JAQVKJ010000233.1 GCA_028694715.1 Weeksellaceae bacterium
TGAACCTCAATTACAGAACCGGAAAATGGAATTTATCCACCAATTTCGGGTACCGATATTCCAGTCGAGAAAACGAAAGCAATTCATTGACCACCCGATTCAACTCAGCCGGTGTTCCGAGATACGAAGAAATGAATAGCGAAGGAAAACGGATAAACAACGGATACAATTTCATGTTGGGTACTGAATATTATCTGACCAACAAAGATACTTTTACCATTTCTGGAAGTTACAGAAACTCGGACGACAAAGTGAGTTCGGACATCAGTTATATCGACTTTGATTCAGATTATAATCAAACCGCTTCCTCCACAAGAACACAGCAAGAGAAGGGCAACCGATCATACGTAGAAGGAAATTTTGGATACAAACACGAATTTGATACAAAAGGTCATGAGTTTACAGTAGATGTCAGGGCCAATTACATGGAGGATACTGAAAGTGGGGATTTGAGAGAAATAGGGAATCTGGTTGATTCTTCAGAAAGAACTCATAACTTCGAAACCCGTAACAGCACAACAATCTCAGCAGATTATGTTTGTCCGTTCGGCGAAAAAAGCAAACTCGAAATCGGTGCAAGAGGCGACATCAGTGGCATACTCACAGACTTTGCAGTGGACAGCTTAGTTGCGGATGGATGGATGCCAAAGGAAAACTTCGCTACACGCACAGATTATAGACAAAATGTTTATGCAGCCTATGTACAATTTGGACAAGGATTCGGGAAATTCTCCTATTTTGCAGGTGTGAGAATGGAAAATTCTGACATTACAGTAAAATCCATTCTGAACAACAGTGTGGTGAACAAAAATTACACTGATTTCTTCCCAAGCCTGTTTCTGAATTACGAATTTGAAAATACAGACCAATTGCAACTGAGTTATAGCCGTAGGGTCAGAAGACCCAGCAGTTGGTGGCTGATTCCATTCTCCAATTATTCAGACAACAGAAACTTGTTTATGGGTAATCCGAATTTGAATCCACAATACACTGATTCATACGAATTATCATATATGACAAAATTGGGTGGTCTGATGATTACTCCCAATATTTATTATTCCATTACCCATGACAATATGCAGAGATACCAGTCCATCAATGAAGAAGGCAGCATCGTTACACGACCCATCAATGTTGGGACAGATGAAAGATATGGTGGTGATTTGACCTTTACCTATCGTCCATGGAGATGGTGGAACTTGATGGGGAATGTCAATCTGTTTGGCTACAAAACCAGAGGTTCGCATACCGATACCCACATTGACCCCGACACCGGTGAAACCATTAATCAAGTAACCAATTTTGACGGAGATGGGTTCAGCTGGTTCGGCCGCCTGAGCAACACCTTTACATTGCCATCAAAAATTTCTCTCCAAATTTCTGGCATGTACCGTGCGGGAAGCAAATCAGCACAAAGCGAAAGAAAACCGATGTATGGTGTTGACCTTTCCATCAGCAAAGATTTGTTCGATGACAATGCTACACTTACCGCCAGTGTTCGTGATTTGTTTGATTCCCGTTCTTTCAATATGACTTCTTTTGGAGACAATTTCCACATGGAAAGAGAATCCAGATGGAATGCCAGGTCAATCAACCTATCATTTACTTATCGATTTAATCAGTCAAAAAGAGATCAGCGAAAAAGACAGCAGAACAATATGGACAATAATGATTTTGAAATGGAAGAAGGTGCTGGAATCTGATTCAGTAGCTTGAAAAAACAATAAAAGAGTGCCCGAAAATGGCACTCTTTTCTTTTGGTATTGTTTGGGTTAATTATTTAATATTAATGCCAAACGGCATCCTCAACTGTACACCTTTATTTTCCTTAATGGCTTTCAAATCCCGGTAAATTCCATAATATTCGCTCCCGAGTTCGCTTTCAACAAAAGCTTGTGACTTCACCATTCCGTATTCTTTCAGTATAGTTTCCAAATCATTTTTCTTAAATGGATAAGACGAAACACTGTATTTATCAAGTTCAGCTTTGAATGCTGCTGCCTGAATGGCGTCTTCAAGTGTTCCGAAACTGTCAATCAAACCGATTTCCAAAGCACGGGTTCCCGACCAAATTCTACCACCGCCTATACTGTCAACCTGCTCATAGGTCATTTCTCTGTTGGACATTACATGATTCACAAAAACCGAATAAACATTTTCAGTCATTTCGGTCATGGTTTTCATTCCGGTTTCGGTCATAGGTTTCATTATTGATCTGAGGAAATCTGAATTTTTGTTGGTATTGACATAATCTGTGGTGATGCCTATGCTGTTGACCATTTTTTCACCGAAGGAATCATTCCAAGAACTCCAATGGAACCTGTAAGCGTATTTGGGTTTGCAATGATTGAATCCGATTCCATTGCAATATAATATCCACCCGAAGCTGCGATGTCTCCAAACGAAACAATGACCGGCTTGCTTTTTCGTAATTGTCTCAACTCATACAAAATTTCTTCTGCTGCATCTGCACTTCCGCCGGGAGAATTCACTCTAAGGACCACCGCTTTCACCTGTTTGTCATCTTTCAATTTGCGGATGGCTTCTTTATATACTTCAGACTGAATACCTGTATAACCGTCACCAGACATGATGGTACCCGAAGCATAGAGCACCGCCACCTTGTCCTTGTGACTTTCTTTCTTTAATGTTGCAGCATAATCCTCAAAGGAGATGGTGTGTTTGTCCAATACATCTTCAATATTTTCATCCTCACTTCCCTTCAGTTTCAGACGGTTTACAAGCGCCTGATCGTATTCTGACTCAGCCACCAATTTATCGACCAATTTGTATTTGAGTGCAGATGAAGGATTAAAAGCAAACAGGCTGTCGGTATAATGATTAAGTTGTTCGGTGGTCATGTTCCTTGATGCTGCCACCTTATCAGAAATATTTGACCAAAAATCGTTGAGTAATAAAGTCAGTTGTTCCCGGTTTTCATCAGACAAATCATCTCTGAGAAATGGCTCAACAGCGGATTTGTATTCACCGTGTCTAATAACCTGAAAATCAATTCCGTATTTGTCACCCAAGTTTTTATAAAACATCACTTCGGCATTCAGCCCTTGAAAAAAAATCATGCCCAATGGATTCTGAAAAAGAGAATCAGCCACCGTGCTCAGAATGTAGGAACTCTGGCTGGTATTATGGGTATATGCATATATAAATTTGCCACTGTTTTTGAATTCATTTAGTGCGTTTCTGATATCGGTGAGTTGTGAGGTTCCACCAGAAAATGATTCTACCTTCAGACTGATTCCTCTGATTTTGTCATCGTCAGCGGCAGCTTCTATCGTTCTGATGATGTCTCTGAAGTAAACTGACTTATCCGATGAAGATAAAAACAAACCAAATTCTTCATCCATGGAGCTCTCATTGATGGGTTTCTCAAATGTAATTTCGAGCACCGAACCGTCTTTGAGTTTACTCCCTTGAAACAGACTTCCCGCAAGCGAGAATAAGAGGA
>JAQVKJ010000234.1 GCA_028694715.1 Weeksellaceae bacterium
TTTTCATTCGATTTTCCAAATAAAAATTCGGAAAGTCTTTCTGCGTTTTTTGAATCTCTGTATTTGAAATATAAATCACAGATTTTTTCTCTTTTTTCTTCAAAAAGATCAAGACCTGATTCCAATATACTTTTGAGCAAATCAAAAAATTCGTTTTGTGTAAATAATAATTTGGATGGCATCCAGTCCTCCACATCTTCAAAATAAAATCCGTGTTTGGCTTTGTAATCTTCAAAGTTGGGTGCAAAAAGCAACACCGGATTTTCGAGCAATGTATAGTCGGTCATCACCGACGAATAATCGGTGATCAGCAAATCGGTACAGCCCAACAGATGATATAAGGTCATGCCCGCGCTGAAGATTTGTTGCTCGTCAATGATACGGATATTTTCAAATTCAGTTGCGTCAAAATTATCAATATTATAAATCGGATGGGGTTTCAGCAAACAGATGGCATTGTGTTGTTTGAGCAGCCGATCAAAGCGGTGGGTATCAAAATCGGGCAGATGAAAAAAATCACCCAATCCAATCGGATTTGAACCGTAATTGAAAACCATTCCCTCGGTTCTCTGAAAGGTCGGCATCCAGATGAGCACTTTGTCATAAGCGCTCAGATCGGGAGCAAATTTTTTCAGCCATTTCTGTCTTTCTTCCTGTGCCCTGAGCATCATGTCATTTCGAGGATAACCGGTGATGAGCAGGCTTTCTTTGGGCAGATGCATGAGGTCGGCAAGCATTTCTTTGGTCATTTCGGAGGTAGCGATGGTGATGTCTGATTTGAGCGGGTGTTCTTTGATTCCTTTGGATTTGTGTCCTACTCCGTGCCAGAGATTGATATGGGTTTGGTTTTTGGGCAGTGGTCTCAGCAGCGAGGCATGGGTGTCCAACAACCATTTGGTTCTCATTCGTAAGCACTTCAGTTGAAAACTGTTTCCTTTTATCCTTCGTACTTTTTTTGAAAGAATTGAATCTGCATAGGGTGCAAAGAAGTCATTGACCACAAAATAGACGGGGAAGTCGTAGTGTTCGGCGACATAGTTGGCGGTTTCCACCGCATTGGCGTCTGCCCTGTCACCTCCGCTGACAATCAGTTGTTTCTTTTTGGGAATCAGTCCATTCAAAAAGTCGTATATTTTTATGTTGATTTGTGTTTTGTTCATTTCAGCTCCATTTTCACATCGATGACCTGTCCTGAGAATTCCGAAAACAATGCATTGAGTGCTGCGGTGGCGACTTTGTCGGGGTCGAGCAGACTTTCGGCGGGTTCTATGCCGAAGTTTCTTGTGCGCATGGGGGTGCGGGTTCTTTCTGGATTGATGCAATTCACCCTGACTTCTTCCCATTCTTCAGACAGTGCCTGTACCAAATTGACGATGGCCGCTTTGGTGGCCGAATAAATACTGTAAGAACTTCTGCCTCGGGTGTAGGAACTCGAGGTGAAGAGCAACAGTGCGCCTTTGGTTTTTTTCAGATAGGGATAAGCCTCTTTGGCGACATGGACCGAGCCGAGAAAGTTGACCGCAACGCTTTTCCGGATGGCATCATAATCCATGTTTTCAAGACTCTGTTTTTCGAGTATGCCCGAGGTATTGATCACAAAATCGATTCTTTGTTCTTTTTCAAAAACCGATTGCAATGCATTTTTTACCGCTTTCGGATCGGATACATCGGTTGAGTTTTCGGTACGGCTGAACGAATACAATTTTGCGCCCTTTGCCTCAGCCATTTTCACGATATGGCTGCCGATGCCGTAACTGCCGCCGAACACTGCAATCACCTTGTCTTTCAGTGCTGCCTTGGTGTTTTCTGCCATTCTTTCGCCCTTGTCCTCTGCCGTACGGAGTTGAAAGAGTTTGTCGATAAGGAATATGTCTTCTTTGTGGGTCAATTTCATATTGTAGCCTTCGCCTTCGACCACAAAGATGGTTTCGTGTGGCAGGTATTTTTTGACCACACCGCAATCGTCGGTCGCACTGAAGTCGGGGTCTTTGGAAGCGATATTATAAGCCTCTGCGATGGTTTCGATTTTGAAAGCCTGTGGGGTTTGTCCGTTGTAGAGCCGGTGTCGGTCGGGGATGTTTTGGATGCTACGGTTTTCTACTTCTATGATGGTGTCAGTGGTTTTGACGGCGACATCGACTGCATTGTAGGTTTTGAGAGCTTCTATGCAGTTCGAGATGATTTTGTGGCTGACCAATGGCCGGACGGCATCATGAAAAATCAGATGACAGCTTTGTCCTTCATAGGCACGGATGGCTGCCAGGCTTGAATCGGATCTTTGTGCACCGCCTGCCAATATTTTTTTGACTTTTGAGAATGAATTTCGGTGCAGTATATTTTCGATGTCTCTGATGTAGTCAATGTTTGAGACGACAGCAATTTCGTCTATGTCGCTGTGTTGTTCAAAAACCTCAAGGGTATGTTCAATGACTTGTTTTCCTGCGATTTTGATGAGTTGTTTCGGGAGTTCGGCATTCAATCTTTCTCCCTTTCCTCCTGCTAAGATGACGGCGATGTTTTTGGGCATAATCATTTTTAAAATAAATCGTTCAATTCTTCAGGTCTGTAAAAATAAACTTCGCAATTCTTTCTGCGCTTTTATCGTCGCAGTACTGATAATAGAGGTCTCGGATTTTTCTCCTTTTTTCTGCAAATTTATCATCTCCGTGCTCCAAAAACAATTTGACTGCCTCAAAAAGTTCGTTTTGAGAAAGAAACAATTTTGATGGCACCCGGTTTTCATAATCTTCAAAATAGAGACCCTGCGATTTTTTATAATCTTCAATATCTTCGGCAATCAGAAAAATCGGTTTGTCAAGCAGTGAATAATCTGTCATTACCGAAGAATAATCGGTAATCAGCGCAGCTGTTTTTGACAGGAGTTCATAAAGTAAAATTCCATTTTCATACAGCCAATTGTCATTGATAAAAAGAAAATTTGACAATCCCTGCCGGTTTTTATATTCTTTCACATAATAATGGCTTTTGACCACACAAAGTGAATTGTGCCGGTTCAGCATTTGATTGAATCTCTCTATATTAAAACTGTCAATTCCGAAAATATTGTCAGTTTCTGAAATTATGGTTTGCCCGGCTGTGTTTTTACTGACTTTTCTTCTGAAAGTCGGCATCCAGATTATGATTCGGTCATAGCCGTTCAGTCCGGTATCTTGATGAAATTTGAATTCTGAATCTTTTGTTCTCAGCATCAGATCATTTCTTGGCATACCGCCGATAAAAACGGTTTCAATCGGATTTGCAAAAAGATCTGCAAACATCTTTTGGGTCATTTTGGAAGTTGCAATTGTGTAATTTGCAGGTACTCCCTGTTTAAAACCTCTTGCCGTATTAATTTTTTTATGACCGACTCCGTGCCACAGATTGACTGTGATTTGATTTTTCAAATATCTGTCGTACGGGAAAATCAAATGGGTAAAAAGAATATATTTTGAACCAAA
>JAQVKJ010000235.1 GCA_028694715.1 Weeksellaceae bacterium
ACCCGCCATGATGGGTGATGAAAATGAAGTTCCACTCGAGTAATCAATAGAGCCGTCGGGTCTGATGACAGCCGCCCAGACGCCCAACGCATCCACATCGGGTTTGATTCTTCCGTCGGAAGTAGGTCCGTAGGACGAGAATCCGGCAGGGTTGTTGTTAGAATCCACCGCGCCGATAGTGAAAACATCCTTTGCATCTGCTGGCGCTGTGATATAGTGCCAATCGCTGTTGCCTGAATTACCGGCAGAAACCACCACCATGATACCTTTCTCAGCAGCAATCTGTGCACCCCGACTGATAAATGTAGTAGCACCGTCCATATCTTCGTATTCATAATTGTATCTGGAATCATCAAAATCCGAATAACCCAGCGAAGTATTGATTACATCCACTCCGATGCTGTCTGCTTTTTCGGCTGCGGCAATCCAATTCACTTCTTCATCTGGCAATTCATGCTGATTGTTTTCTGTAATATACAGATAAAAATCTGCGTCAATGGCAGTACCCACAAACTGATTTTCAATGTAACCGCCAATGGTGGACAAGACCACGGTTCCGTGCGAACCGCTGCCATAGATGTCTTCATTACCGTCCACAAAATTGTATCCGCCTTTGATTTGACCATTGTCCCGGATATAACTAAAACCACTTGCAGTGTCTACACCCGGAAAACCATTGTCCAAAATGGCTATGGTCACTCCTTCCCCGGTAAAACCCAAATCGTGCAGATAATCCAACTTGATTTGAGTCACTTGGGTGTGGGTATATCCATAATTAAAGCCCAATAAATCTGATTTATCGCTATTTGACACATCGGGCTGCTTAAATTTATCTTCCATTGGATTGTCCGTACTCATTTTTCCGGCGTCTCTCACAAAGGATTCAACTTCGGTGACAAAGGGAAGCCCTTCTGCATCGGTTACCTGGTTTTCAGTACACCAAGCAAAAACTCCGTTGAACCATTTGGAAACCAAAATCGGCTGAATACCAATAGCATTGATCTCATCTACATAATCGCTTTCTACAGGAACATCCAAAAGGTCGAGTTCAATATTGTATTTGGCTCTTCTGTCAAGTGCTTTCTGAGAAAGCATCAGTGTAGGGTCAGAAAAATACACCTGAGCCGAAGGCTTGTCTGCAAATTTGATCAAAACCAAGTCCTGCGCATTGCAGAGCACAAAACCTGTAAACAATAAAATTCCAATAATTTTTTTCATGTGTTAATTTTTTGCAAACGCAATTTAAATATATATTTTCTAATTCAGCTTTAATTGTTCTTTCAATTTTAATGAATATATCAAATCCCAACTATTCCAATTCAAAGAATTTGCCTGTCAGCGGCTTGACCACTCCTTTCAACTCGAGATTGAGTAAAGTTGTATTTAGTTGATAAATAGGAATTTTTAAATCCAATGCAAGTTTATCGATTTGCTGTCTTCCTTTTGCTTTCAAATGATCATAAATCTTTTGCTCATCATCTTCGAGCTCAACAAAAAGGGTGGTTTGTTTGGGTTTCGGACGGTTTCTCAAGTTGAAATAATCAAGCAAATCATTTGAATTCCTAATCATATAAGCCTGATTGGTTTGAATCAACTGATTGCATCCCAGACTGAATTTATCACCCACCCTGCCCGGTAGGGCAAAGACTTCACGGTTGTATGAATTTGCGTAAGCAGCCGTAAACAAGGCACCACCTCTTTCTGCTGATTCTACGATAATCACTGCATCACACAGACCGGCAATGATACGGTTTCTGAGTACAAAATTCATTGATTCGGGCTTATGGAATGAAGCATATTCCGAAATAAGTGCTCCGTTCTCAATAATCTTTTCAGCCACAGGTGCATGCGAAGCAGGAGACACCCGGTTCAGTCCAGTAGCGAGGACTGCCACATTAGGTATGCGGCATTTGACAGCCATTCTATGGGCTGTCACATCACAACCAAACGCAAGGCCACTTACAAAAGCCATGTTTTGTTCGGACAAATCTTCTACGAATTGTTCAATAAATTCTTTGCCATAAGCAGTCATTTTGCGGGTACCCACAACACCGATATGCAGTTTTCGTTCAAAATCATAATTCCCTTTTCTGAACAAAATTAGTGGGGCATCGATGGCATCCCTTAATTTTTCGGGATAATCATTGGATAGGTAACTCAAGATATCAATTCCGTTGGCTTGACAATACTCGATTTCCTTTTCTGCAATTTCAAGATATTTATCAGAGCTGAAAGCATCAACATGTTCAGGCTTTTTTCTAAAGATCTGATGGAGTTCTTTTTGGGAAAAACTCCACAATTCATCCGGGCGGGCTATCTTGATGATTTTGCGCTGAGTAGCGGTTCCCAAACCAGGAATAAAAGTCAGCGCTAGCAGATGAAGCAGGTCAGGTTTCATTTCCCTAAATTAAGAAAAGTTTATTAACAATTTATCTACTCCACTCCGAATATGCATTTTTATTGTTATTTTTGGATTATGAATCTCGAAAAACACATTTCAACATTGCTTTATCATCACGATTGTGTGGTGATTCCTGAATTTGGCGCATTTGTGGGGCGGAGGGTCAATTCTGTTTATCAGCCAGAAACCTCTGTTTTTTCACCACCTTCCAAACAACTGATGTTCAATCCCTCTCTGGATAAAAACGACGGCATACTGGTACAGCAAATAGCCATCGCAGAGGGGCTGGATTTTGACAGTGCCAGAGAAGAAATCGATTCTGCAGTAAGATTCTGGAAAAACCATTTAAGCGTGAATTCACGATTAACGCTTCAAGGATTGGGCAGTCTTACAAAGGACAGTAATGGTTCGCTCAGCTTTGAGCCTGAACATCCGAATTTCCTGCTCGAATCATATGGATTGGAAGACATTCATACCAAATACATACTACAGAAAGAAGAGAAAAAAAGCTCATCCGCTGTTTTGTGGAAAACGGCAGCTTTGATTCCGGTGTTGATTGGCGGCTTTCTATATTTCGGTAAGCCTCAGCCGGTTGCCGATTTTGTGAATCAACAGTGGAGCGGATTTGTTTCACCGATGATGAACCCCAATTTGAAAGCAGCCAAAGCCACAGAAACCGCTGTAATCAAGGTTGTTGAAGATACTTATGTGTATGCCGAAAAAATTGAAGCTAAGAAAGTCATTCACAATTATCAGGTGATTGCGGGTTCATTCAAAAAAATGAATGAGGTGGACATCATGGTTGAATCACTGCACCAAAAAGGATTCGAACAAGCGAGATACACTCAAAAGAAAGGAAGTTTCTACTATGTTGCATTACAAACATTCCCCACCAAAGATCAGGCGCAGGAATATGTCAACAAAATTAATAATGAAATACCAGGCGTCTGGATTTTATCATTGAATGATTAAAAAATTTGCCGTTCATAAATAATTAAAGACCTTTGCCATCAAAGGTCTTTTTTATGGATACAAATACCAAAACCCCTTCTG
>JAQVKJ010000236.1 GCA_028694715.1 Weeksellaceae bacterium
ATTTGAGGAAAATCCAGAGAACATATCCAGCCGCCTTCACTGTTCAATGGAGAGTTTGGTGCCGAAAAGCACTCTGAAAACACTATTCTTACATAAATTTTCACCTCAGTAAACAATCTTAATTGTAATTGTCCGTTTACTATGGAAATTCAGCATTAAATGAAGTGTGTTTCTTTTATTCTAATACTCATTCCACTGGTGACTGCTTGGGGGCAAAATCAACATACCACATCGGTATTTGGAAATCTGACCATAGAATGGACACAGCCGGTTCAACAGCTGTACAAAACTGCCGAAGATAGAAACTGTTTTCCCGGTGATCACCCACCTGCAGCTGAATATTGCGCTGGAAACAGAGTACAGCTCCACTACGGCAAGGACCGGAATGAAGCAGAGAAAAAATTAAAAGAAGCCAGAGCATTGTTCTCCGAAAGGATTGTGAATCTGGATTATGAGCAACCCGATTACAAAGTAAAAGTCGGTTATTTTTCATCGCGAGAAACTGCCCAAAAGTTCCTAAACCAAGCGAAACTCAGATTTCCATCTTCTCTGGTGACCAATGAACAAATCAGGTGCATATTAATCAGCGACTGACTATCCAAACCTTTCTGTCAACCGATTACTCATCAATAAAATTCGGATTGATTCTTATCGTTTTGGTTTTGTTTTCTGAGATTGACAAGCAACATGCCCGCACCAAGAAGTATCATAAGAATTCCCAAATAAGTCAGGTAAGGAGTTGAGGAACCGGTTTTGAGTTGATAGGTCAGAACCGCCGAACCAAAACTGTTTTTCTCTAATTTGGCATTCTTGGCTTTTGGGGGCAGATTGATTTTCTGCTCTTGTTCGATCAACATCCCATTGCTAATCATATTCAGGTTCATGGTGAATGTATGGTCATTCAGTTTGGTGATGTCCGGGTCTTTCATGTCGAGTTCGGCTTCCCATTTCCCGTTTTCGTCAGGCTGGGTTACTGCGAAAGCTTTCATTTTAAAGGTATAGGACCTGTCCATGGGCTGCTCTTCATACTCAAAATCGGTCAAAAAATATTTGGGCATTGCTTTGATCATCATTCGCTTCAAATAAGCTTGGTTGCTGCCAACGGTTTTTTTGAATATGTCCCATTGGGAAGCATTGTATTTGGTGGTAATTGAAAGGTTGGCGTTCCCCATTTCGTCCACTGTAATGTCAAGTTTCTGTTTGGTTCCTTTCAGTTCTTGTTGTGCCTGCAGCTGAAAACTGCATAAAATCAGCAACAATAGTGTCAATATGTGATTTTTAATAATTTTCATCTTGTATGTTTTTTTAATGAATATAAATTTAATGAATAGAGTTGAGTATATTTTCGATGACAGTCTGGCTCGGATTGCCGTAACCCACTGTCTTACCTACGATTACTCCGGCTACACCGGCGCTCACTGGCTTGAATGCTGCCACCCACTGAAGCGAATTTCCCGAAAAATAAGATTGTCCGTTGAATACCTGAAATCCGTTTGTCTGTCCAGCCAAACTGAATTGCATATCTCCGCCCAACTGGTTCATATACTGCCGAATCATGCCCAACGCCTGTTGCGGACTACTGGTATTTCTGAATTCATACACCTCGGCGTAGGTGTCATAATTGGCATTCGAAAAATACCCGACCATTTCAGGCATCTGAGTGGGGTTGGAAGCCCAAGAAGAGGGATAACTGAAAGAAACCTTTCCTTTATAGTTTTTGTAACCGGAGGGCGTTGAAGGCGAATTTCCACGATTGTTTTGCTGATTGCCAGTTGCATTTCCAGCACCTGTATTGGTTCCCATTTCAGCAAATCCTGACTGTGGTTGTGAATAAGCCATACCGCCCGATTCAAAAGACCTTGCGATTTCATCGACTTTACCTCTCAAAAAAGTATCGTCTTTTAATTCCATGGCAGACACTCCGTTTTTGACTGTTTCCCGTATGTCGATAATCTGGTAGCGCTCATCCCCCATTTGTGCGTATTGCATGAATTCTTGTAATTGTTTCATCCCCACCTCAAAAGCTTGTGCTGCGGATGAACGGCCTCCTTTCATTCCTTCTCCTCCGATTCCTGTGGCCTCAATTGCATAAAAATTTCCGTTCATTCTGAAACCCGGGTACGCATGACCTGGAATCAGGTATATGATTGGGTCCAGGCCTGCGTTCATCAGCACACTGGCATAAAGGACGGACAATTCTATACACAAACCGGTTTTTCCTGTTACTACTTCGCGAGGCAGTCGAATGCTTTGCACAACGGTGGTTGCATCACCTATCTCCGTTGGTACACCGCTGGTACCGCTATAAACCATGTGGCTCAAATAAGTAGCATCATAGATTCCGCCGAGAAATCTTACTGCCTCCTGCTCTGAATTCATCACAGAGGCTGATTCACCTTTTAATATTTTTTCCTGAATCTGCTGGGTGAAATATTTGATAATCGGGTCTTCGGGAGTGACAAAACAACCGAGCAAATCTGCATTGTCGATGAGCTCTGCGGGCGATAGTATCTCATCGACCGGAATTTGTGTATAAACATATTCATTCCTGCCTTTGATTTCAATCGGAAAACTTTCTGTTTGTTCTTTTATGTTTAGTCCGTTGATGTTGATATTCACCACTTCTCTGGAAGCAGTTCGTTTCTCAACAATGTCCTCTTTGAATTTTGGGAAACAATTCACCAAAATGGATTGGCCGGGAAGAATGAGCGGAACTTTTTTGAGATTGGTTTCTTCTATATAGCCCGGAATTTCAAATGTAACATTCACATTTCTGGCGGCGGTTTTACCATTGTTTGTCAATAACATTTTGAAAAGGCCATACTTGCCATCGAGCGCAGTTTCATTGCCATACACTTTGTATGCAGCAGGCATAATGATGGAATTGGGTTCGATTTTAGCTTCGAGTTCAGCTTTTGTGAAAAGACTGAAAAGCGACTGATGAAAAACCATCAGAACTCCTATGACAACAATTGCACAAGATAGAATGATTTTTCTGAATCCACTGTTTTTTTGGGTAGTCATATTTAAAAATTTTTAGGTAGATAATATTTTAAGGGCCCGTTTCATAAGGCCGGTATAAATTTAATTCAACCCATTTTTTAACAGTATCAATAATTTACATATGTCAATATTCAATACAAGTTTTCTGAAAGAAAAATCATAGTAGCTAATTATCAGTAAGTTGTATTTAATAATTTTAATAAGTCCTTTTACAATTTGCCAGAGAAATGGATACAGTTGCACTTATTATGGTCAATAAGTCATATTACCCTATTGAGTTTCTTGAAGATAAGAGAGCGGGTTTGTGTGAGGGTCATGATTTTTAAGAACGCCAAAATCTTCCCTTCGCAATTGATGGAGTGGTTTTGAAAGTAGATTCGTTGACACAGCAACAGCGACTGGGAGCTACTTCAAAATTTCCCCGCTGGGCAATTGCCTATAAATTCAACC
>JAQVKJ010000237.1 GCA_028694715.1 Weeksellaceae bacterium
GTTCAAAAAAATCCCACCAGCGTACACCAGTGGGATTAATAGTTTATTGAAACAATAAAATCAGACAAACGGCAATTTGACTACAGTGGCCCCCAAGATTTTATCGCGGACTTGGATAAAGATTGTGGTATCTGTCTTGGCAAAATCTCTATGAACATAACCCAAACCTATGCCCTCTTTCAATACAGGTGACTGGGTTCCCGAAGTAACTACCCCGAGCGTGTTTTCGTATTCGTCCACGATTTTGTATCCATTTCTTGGAATACCTCTTTCTGTTAGTTTGAAACCAATCAACTTTCTTGACACACCGGCTTCCTTCTGTGCAGCGATTTTGTCTTTGCCCACAAAATCAGTATCCAACTTGGTAATCCATCCTAATCCGGCTTCTAAAGGTGTGATTTCATCGTTGATATCATTGCCGTATAAACAATATCCCTTTTCGAGTCTTAGCGTATCTCTTGCGCCCAATCCACAAGGCTCAATACCATAGTCCTTGCCTGCTTCCATCACTTTGTTCCAGATGTGAACCGCGTCTTGATTTTTAAAATAAATCTCAAAACCGCCCGAACCGGTATATCCTGTGGCAGAAATAATGACATCGTCCACATCCGCAAATCTTGCAGATTTAAAGTGATAAAAAGGGATGTTTGACAAATTTTCATCAGTCAATGACTGCATGGATTCAATCGCCTTGGGTCCTTGAATGGCCAGGAGTGAATATTCGTCAGACTTATTTTCTACGGTAACATCCCACGAATTATGTCGATTGATCCACTCAAAGTCTTTGTCAATATTGGAAGCATTTACTACCAGCAGCCAGTTATCATCTGCAAATTTATAAATGATCAAATCATCAACGATACCGCCATCTTCATTGGTCATACAAGTATATTGTGCTTGTCCAACAGCAACTTTTTCAACATCATTGGTAAAAACATGTTGCAAAAGCTTTTTGGCTTCGGCTCCTTTTACAAAAAACTGTCCCATGTGGCTCACATCAAAAACCCCCACACCTTCTCTGACCACCATGTGTTCGTGATTGACTCCGGAATACTGTACCGGCATTTCAAAACCTGCAAAAGGAACCATTTTGGCACCTAAATCTTTATGAATCTGATTCAATGCTGTGACTTTCATTTTTATTATCTTTAAATATGTGCCACAAATTTACATTTTAAAATTACATTTTGAGGCAAAGGGCATGTCAAATCCAATGGAGCGAATTCAAAATAATTATAAGTAGATTTGGAACAGGGAAATGGAGTCTTCCTTTTTGTAAACCGCCGGATAGGCTGATGACTCCTAATCATTATTAAAAGAAAAGATATGAAGAATTTTTTATTGGTAGGATTGGGAGGTTTGATAGGAAGTGTAGCCCGTTATGCTTTGGGTTTACTTTTTTCGAAAATTGCTAAAACTGACTTTCCTTGGGGAACATTTGCTGTCAATATTTCAGGTTGCTTGCTCATGGGTGTTTTTATCGGATATTCTGTTAAACAAAACTGGGTGAATGAGCAGTGGCAAATGTTTTTCATCATTGGATTTTGCGGAGGTTTCACCACTTTTTCATCCTTTGCTTTTGAAAATATTTCGATGCTCCAACAGCAGAATTATTCGGGATTCATTCTGTATGCGACTGGCAGCGTACTGCTCGGATTATTAGCGATTTGGGGAGGCTTGTATTTGGCCAAGACCTGAATCAATCACCCGAATATTCAACAAAGTTCCTAGGCGTCTCAAACAAAGTAACTTTCAAATCATATTTTGAATCGAGTTTGGTTCTGATTCGGTTCCAGATAACCACTGAAATATTTTCTACTGTCGGATTAACGGTCTTGAATTCATCCACTTCCAAATTCAGATTTTTATGATCAAGATAATCTTCTACTTCATCCTTGATGATTTTTTTCAGCACATCTAAATTCATCACAAATCCTGTTTCAGGATTGATTTCACCCGTAACTTGCACAATCAACTCGTAGTTATGACCGTGGTACATTGGATTTGAACACTTGCCAAAAACCCTCAGATTTTCTTCATCGCTGTACCCTTCTCTGTACAGTCTGTGCGCTGCGTTGAAATGAGCTTTTCTACTAATGCTGACCTTCATTTTTTAATTTTGATAAATATTCCTCAAAAATGATTTTGAACCAAACGGTATAATTCTCAGGATGTGTTTCCATGTCTTCCCTAAGTGTCTCAATCGAAATCCATTTGTAATCCATCACTTCATTAGGAGCCGGTCGTATTTCTCCGTTATAGTTGCCCACAAAAACACGATCAAGCTCATGCTCATAAAGCCCTTCTTCCAGTTCAGCTTTGTATATAAAGTGAAATTTTTCTTCAATCTCACAATCAAAACCCATTTCCTCCATCAGCCTTCGGTGGGCCGCCTGTTCGTATGTTTCATTTTGTCTTGGATGGCTACAGCAGGTATTTGTCCACAATTTTGGTGAATGATACTTATCTGCGGCTCGCTGATGAATCAGCAATTCATTCTTAGCGTTAAACACAAACACAGAGAAAGCCCTGTGTAACAAACCAGCATGGTGTGCCTGCTGTTTTTCCATCAGACCAATCGGTTGATCTTCACGGTCAATCAAAACTACAAATTCTTCCATACGCACAAAGTTAGGAATTCAATCCGAATGAATCCCAAATCAAAAATATTTATCCCGTTTCTGCTTGGCATAGGCTTTGACTATATAGATTTGAATTTAAAATCTGAACACTCATAGTGGCTTGTGAATATCAGCATTTTAATTCAATTGAACAAAATCTAACAAACATTATCAGGCAGGCTACATCTGATGCCGCGGTCAATGTGTCAGCCTAAGAGAACAAAATTTATGATAAATATAGACAAGTTGTCACTAAATCAAATCATGGGGGATGAGATTGAATTGATCCCACTGGTGAGTGAAGAAGATGAAAAAAAATTCAGCAAACAGTCGATACCAGAAGTATTGCCAGTGCTTTCACTGAAAAACACGGTGTTGTTCCCTGGTGTGGTCATTCCTATTACAGCCGGTAGAAATAAATCCATTAAACTGTTAGAAGATGCCTACAACGAAAAACAACTGATTGGCGTTGTGTCACAGAAAAACAGCAAGGTAGATGTTCCAAGCATCAACGATATCTTCGAAATTGGAACAGTAGCCAAAATCCTGAAAATGCTCAAAATGCCCGATGGAAACACCACAGTCATCCTTCAGGGAATCAAGAGATTCAGATGGGTTGAAATGATCCAGACCGAGCCCTACTTCAAAGCTTCAATACAAATTCTTTCAGAAAAAAAATCAGACGGAAGGAACAAAGAATTTGCAGCCACTATTGAATCCATCAAAGACTTGGCATTGCAAATTATCGAAATCAACCCTTCGATTCCATCCGAAGCCAGTCTGGCCATCAACAATATAGAGAGCTCCTCATTTT
>JAQVKJ010000238.1 GCA_028694715.1 Weeksellaceae bacterium
CTAAAGTATTGAGAACCACCTACTATCATCCGAATGGCAGGATTTTTGAGATTCATTTGTTGGATTACTCAACCAATGGCACCGACATCTACAGGTTTGAATATGAATTTGATTCAAATAACAATTGGGTGAAGTGTAAGATTACCAAAAACCAAACTCCGGCCTATATCATATCGAGAAAAATTAACTATTACAATTAAATAAAAACAATTAAAAATGGAAACAGAAGAAATTAAAAACTATTCCGAGGAACCGCAACAGCCTGAGAAAAAGAAAGGCGGACAAGCGGTAATTATTGCACTGGCCTTATTGCTTTTGGGCAGTCTGGGATTTAATATTTATCAGTACACACAACAAAAGAAAAGCACCGAGGAAATTCAATTGGTGAATGTGAATCTAAAAGACACCGAAAACGCAAGAGTCCAGTTACAACAGCAGTTCGATGATTTGAGTTATGATTATGAAATGGCAAAAACACAGCTCAGGATGAGAGATTCCGTACTTACCGAAAGAGATTCTGAAATTGCAGCCAAACAGAACGAAATTCAGTCCATCCTCAACAAAAAGAATGCGACTGAAAGCGAGTTGGGCAAAGCTCAGAAACTAATCAATTCGTTGAACGGAGACATCAGCCGGTACAAACAGGAAATTGCAGTACTACAAGCACAGAACGATTCACTGATGGTGACCGTGGATACGCTGAATATACAACACCAAAGAATCAGCGGAGAACTCTTGGCAGAGAAAGGAAGGGCTGACGAAAACGAAAGGAACCTGAGAACGACTTTCTCGATTTCAAATTATCAAATCACAGGACTGAAAGTCAGAAGTAGCGGCAAGGAAGTAGAAACCGACAAGGCAAAGAGAATTGACAAAATCAGAGTGAGCTTTGACTTGGACCCCAACCAATATGCGGAATCCGGCGAAAAACAAATCTATATTGCGATTTTCAAACCCGACGGCAAACTCGGTAAATTCAAGAATGCTTCACCCGGGCAGTTGGAAACCTGGGCCAACGGTACTGTGGATTATTCAGACATGGTGAATTTTAATTATCAGCAGGGAACCAAACAAAACATTACATTTGACTGGGAAGATTATGATTTTCCACAAGGAAATTACAAAATCGTTCTTTACCAGAATGGGATGAAAATCGGACAGAAATCGATGGAATTGAAATAATTCATTGAGCTTAACATTAAAAACCGGTGCATTACAAAGATGCATCGGTTTTTTTGTTCTGATTCCGTGACATTATTCCGGAAGATTCACTTCATAGATATTTGACCATTTTTTTCCGGTCACCAACAGATTTCCATTGTAAAACGCAATTCCATTCAGTACATCGTCGTCAGTTCCTCCTTCTTCAAGAAGTGGACTCAGGTCGTAATAATGCTCCACCCGTCCGTTCTCTGGTTCGATCACCAGTATGTAAGGTGTCTGCCACACATTGGCAAAAATTTTACCGTTGATGTATTCCAATTCATTGATTTGGTCGTAAATAGAAACATTTCCCACCACCTGAATCTTCCTTTTCAAATTGAATTGCTCATCAAAAAAATACAACTGATGAGAACCATCGCCTGCAATCAGCTCTTGCCCATTGGAAGTCAATCCCCAACCTTCCCGTAGCTCGGTGGGCATCTGCAGTTTTTCTATCAGTTCCAACGATGGTGCGTGATACACCAGAATTTGTCTTTCGCGATAGGTTAATTGATAAATTTTGTCATTGAGCAGAGCGCAGCCCTCCGCAAAAACTCGCTCATCATTTTTGACTTCTTGCAGAAATTCATTGCTGCCCAGCTGATAAGCAACTATTTTTGATTTATTGTACTGGCCCGAACTTTCATAAATCCTGCCCTTATGATAAAAGAATCCTTGTGTGAACAGTGCTTGAGGATGCGGGTATTCATTGATAATTTCAAACTCAACCGCCTTTTCTTCTCGTTCACTCAGCAGTGGCAGTTTGGTTTTTCCGTTGACTCTCCCATCCTTGGTGTAAACATTGACCTCCAGCGAGTTAATGCCAAGTTCGGCGTTCTGGAAATTCAAAACCACTGGGTTGGGAACTTTCTTTCCATTCAGTAAAAGAGAAATCGAATCGATTTTGTCCAAGTGTGAACCAAAATTCACTTTCAGCGTATCATTCATTCTGATGCTACGGTTCTGAATTTCATAAAAATCGGAATTCAAATCTGACAGGCTGTCGATTTCCTTCACACAGGAAAACAAAATTAATCCAATAGCAATGGCGATAAAATTTCTCATAAAATTATTCTTGAAAATAGAGTTGTATATTTGTACATTGTCAATTCAATGCAAAAATATAAAACATTTAGTCAAGAACTCTAAAGTATATGTCAGACCTGCTAAACCCGGATCGAGATAATTTTTCGGAGGAAGAATTGCAAATCGAAGAAAAATTCAGGCCCCAAAGTTTTGATGATTTTGCCGGTCAGGAACACATCATTGCCAACCTTGAAGTTTTTGTTAAAGCAGCCAAACTCAGAGGGGATTCGCTCGATCATGTTCTGCTCCACGGACCTCCCGGCTTGGGCAAAACCACACTTGCTCACATCATCGCAAACGAACTCGGTGCCGGAATCAAACTCACCTCCGGACCAGTTTTGGAAAAACCCGGCGACTTGGCCGGACTGCTCACCAATCTGGAAGAAAACGATGTGCTGTTCATAGACGAAATCCACCGGATGTCGCCGGTTATTGAAGAATATCTGTATTCGGCCATGGAAGATTTCAAAATTGACATCATGATAGAATCCGGCCCGAATGCCCGTTCGGTGCAGATTGCATTGAACCCTTTCACATTGATTGGGGCCACCACCCGTTCGGGTTTGTTGACTGCTCCGCTCAGAGCGAGGTTCGGTATCAATTTCAGATTTCAGTACTATTCTCGTGAACTCCTGAGCAGTATTCTCCAAAGAAGTGCCCGCATCCTCGGTACGCAAATTGAGAAGGAAGCAGCCAATGAAATTGCTGGTAGAAGCAGAGGTACACCGAGAATCGCAAATGCACTTCTTAGAAGAATCAGGGATTTTGCGCAAATCAAAGGGACGGGGAGAATCGACAAAAAAATTTCTGAATACAGCCTCAGTGCTCTGAAAGTGGACAAAAGCGGACTGGACGAAATGGACAACAAAATCCTTTCTACCATCATTGAGAAATTCAAAGGCGGACCGGTCGGAATTTCTACCATCGCAACGGCAGTCGCTGAAAACATCGGTACCCTGGAAGAAGTATATGAACCTTTTCTGATTCAGGAAGGATATCTGATGCGAACACCGCGTGGAAGAGTGGCCACCGACAAGGCTTACCGGCATTTGGGAAAAATCAAAACAGGTGAACAGAGTGGTTTGTTCGATTGAATGGAATCGAATAGATGAGATTTTATAATGGATGGAAA
>JAQVKJ010000239.1 GCA_028694715.1 Weeksellaceae bacterium
ATGAATTTGGTTCAATACAAATTTTTCAGCAATGCATACCAGTTAGCATTTTTTATGCTCGGATTGTTTCCCATCGTTCCTTTTGCAGCGAAACCATTTCTAATTGTTCCTTTGCTGCTCGTTTCTGTGTTGGGTGTTTTTTTCAGATTGCCCAGAGAAACTGACTGGAAAATGTTGCTGGTAAATTCAGGAATTTATTTGATTTTTCTGATTAGCCTTTTGAATTCAAAAGATGGCGAACATGCCGCCAACCTGATGATTAGGCTTCTTCCTTTTCTTGCTTTTCCTCTTGCATTTGCATTGATTCCCCCCGAATTCTACGAGAAATCCAGTCGGCTTTTTTTTAGGGTTTTCACGATTTGCTGTGTGCTTTTTTGCTTGTTGATTTTTGTTTATGTACAGTGGCTCCCCTCAGATGAAATCGGGTATATATATTCTCATATCTCAAAAAAATTCTGGGGATACCGAGAACATCCAATATATATATCACTGTATCTTGGAATCGCTCTGATCATTTTGCTCTATTATTTCAAAAAAAATGTTTACAACATTGCATTGTCAGGCTTGCTATTGTTTACCTTGTTTTTTCTTTCCAGAAAAGGAAATCTCATCAGTCTTGCGCTGGTGGGTATGTTGGTGCTTTATTATTATAAGAGTCGGATTTTCACAAAACAGGCCGCCGGCTATCTGTTGATTTTTATTGGGGTACTTGTGGGTGCGGTCATCATTTTTGATAACAATATTTTTAATCGTTTCCAAGAGATTTTCATCATGCGCGATTGGTATGATTTAAGTACTTCGACTGGTATCAGAAATATGATGTTAAAAACCTGTATAGAATTGTCTTTTGAGAGTCCGTTCTTTGGTTATGGATTAGCCGATGTGCAGGATGTCATTAATGACCGGCTAGTCGCGAAAGGGCATGAGGAACTGATTTTTCCACACGAATACAATGCACACAATCAGTATTTGCAGTTTATTATGAGTACGGGCTATACCGGACTGATTTTGTTTCTGGGAATTCTTTGTTATAACTTTCGCAGACATCTAAATGTCGTTTCAAAAATTGGTTTGTATGTTTTTCTCTATATCTGTTTGTGTTTCGCTTTTGAAAGTTTACTTGAAAGACAAAACGGGATAATAATCGTTGCACTTTTCCTAAATTTGTACGCTTTTAAACCAAGAAATGAAAATAACCATCATTAGTCTGAATTTTTTCCCTGAAGATACTGCTATTGGGCTTTATTCAACGCAAATGGCTGATTTTCTGTCAGAAAAAAATCAGGTGGAAATCATTACTGCCTTACCATATTATCCACAATGGAGAATACATACTCCCTATCGAAAAAAAAAATTGTTTTTGAAGGAAGATCATAGAAAAATGCGGATTTATCGTTCCAGACAATATGTACCGGCAAAGCCTTCATTCATCAAACGGATTTTACTAATGATAACATTTACTTTGGGTGCATTCATTAACCTTTTTCGGCTAAAAAACAAACCCGATTTAGTCATTGCAGTCATCCCTTTCACCAGTTCTGCCTTTATGGGATTGTTGTGCAAATGGTTTTTTAAGAGTAAAACCTGGATACATATACAGGATTTTGAATTTGATGCAGCCATTGAATCGGGCATAATCAAAAAGTATAAATTTTTCCAATTGCTGATTTTGAAATTCGAGAAATACTTGCTCAACAAATCAGATATAGTCAGTACCATCAGTCAATCCATGATGAAAAAGCTGCATTCAAAATCTAAAACCGAAACCTATTTCCTGCCCAATTGGATAGATGAGAACTTTATAACAAAGGATACAATTTCTGAACGACACCCGTATTTAGATGACAATCAATTTAATATATTATATTCTGGAAACATTGGCGCAAAACAGGATTGGAAATTCTTTGTAAAAGTGGTCAATGCCTTTGGCAATGAACCGGAAGTTATGTTTCATGTGGTTGGTGATGGTGCCAAAAGAGCAGAACTTGAGCGAGATTGTGAGAAATTTGACAATGTTTGTTTCCACCCGCCAGTAAATTATAATGAACTTCCTCTTTTACTTTCTGGTGCGGATTTGCATATTTTATTTCAGAAAAACGATGTGTTAGATACTGTCATGCCATCCAAACTACTGGGAATGCTGGCAAGCGGCAAAATGTCGGTTGTAACAGGGAACCCTGATTCTGAGATTCGCTCCATTTTTGAGGACAACAACTTGGGATATTATATTTATTCTGGTAATGTGGATGAAGTGGCCACAGTTATTTTAAAAATCAAAAACAAGCCTTCTGATTTTGAGGTGCAAACCAAAAGTGCACAAAGCTTCGTAATTGAAAATTTCTCAAAAACAAAAGTATTGTCTAAATTTAGTGATAAAATTGAAACTTTTTTTTCATAAAAAACTGCAATGCAAAAAAACAAACCGATTTCTTCAACAACTGTGGCTTATTTCATCGCAGATTTGATATTGCTCATTACTGTCTTTTTTGTTTTGTTGTTTTATCGCTATGACATGAAGGAAACCATCCCTGTTCTAATCAAAGCACACTACAAAGCACTGTTGTTGTTGATTCTGTTCTGGATGTTTAGCGCCGATTACCTGAAGCTCTATCATCACAGCCGTTTCTCTCGGTTATTTGTGACTTTTCGTAGAATATTTTTGCATGTTTTTCTTATATCTATTGCGCTCTTTGCGATTTCAGGACTCAAAACTGAGGATTTGTTTCCGCTGAATATGAGCCTGCTCTTCCTGCTCATTATTTTTTTCCATCTAATGATTAGCAGAACGACGGGGCATCTACTTCTTAAATATTCAAGGAAAAAAGGATACAACACTAGCAAAGTCATCATCATAGGGAAAAACGATAATGCAATCAATTTGATTGAACTCATCAATGAACGAAAGGAACTCGGTCTGGAATTGTTCCAGAATACGCTCAATAAAAATTTAATAGAAAACAATGGACTGATTGATTTAGAATTGTTAGAAGATCTACTAATCCACAATAAAATTGATTTTGCATACATCTGTCTTGGCGACGGTTTGGATGAAAACTATATCAACTCAGTCATTGAAGTACTCGAAAAAAGATATGTGTCAGTTGGATTTATTCCCAATACCACACTGGAAATACAGCAAAGTCTCGAAATAAATTATTTGGATTCTTTCCCGATTCTTACCTATAAAAAATATCCGCTGGACAAAGCATTCAACCAGTTTTTGAAAAGAACTTTTGATATTGTTCTATCGATTTTGACCATAGTTCTCCTGCTCTGGTGGCTTCTCCCCATCATTGGAGCATTGATATATTTCTCACAGGGCAGCCCCATCCTTTTCAAACAAAAAAGAAACGGACTCAATGGCAAAGAATTCAACTGCTTCAAGTTCCGTACAATGAAGCCAGATAAATTCAATGACAT
>JAQVKJ010000006.1 GCA_028694715.1 Weeksellaceae bacterium
TATGTGGACGGTGATTTCATGAGTAGAAACCATATAGAAAAAGGATATTTCACACTACATCCAGGGGGAATTGCCCACGGTCCTCATCCTGGGGCTGCCGAAAGAAGTGTAGGACAGAAAGAAACCGGTGAACTGGCGGTGATGGTCGATTTCTTCCATCCTGTAAAACTCACCGAACAAGCGGTTGCCATGCAGGACGCAGACTATGTGAAAAGCTGGTTGGAACCGTAAGGCTTAATAAATTGAATGAAAAATCCCGTTTGTTTCAAAACGGGATTTTTTATTGAATCTTGTTTTATTAATCTCTTCCTCTCATGGCCAACATGATGAAATAAATCAACTGTCCGAGCGAACCTATGGCTGCGACTACGTAAGTCCTTGCTGCCCATTTCAGCGCATCTTTTGCGCCGGCGTACTCGTTGGGCAACACCATGTTTCTGTCTTTTAACCAAGCGAGTGCACGGTTGCTGGCATCATACTCCACAGGAAGGGTCACAAAGGCAAAGGCAGTGGTTACTGCAAACAATGCAATTCCAATCCATAGAACAATAGAAATACCGGACGAAAAATACAGAAAAATGCCACCCATCAGCACCCATTGCAACAAATTGCTTGAGATGTTAACCGCAGGAACCATTTTGGAACGCATCTCCAACCAAGTATATGCTTTGGCGTGTTGAACTGCATGACCGCATTCATGGGCAGCCACCGCAGCCGCAGCCGCATTCCGTTCGTGATAAACCACTTCAGAGAGATTGACCGTTTTGGTCATCGGATTGTAATGGTCGGTCAGTTGACCGCGGACAGATACCACTTTCACATCATGGATACCATTATCAGCAAGCATTTTTTCGGCGATTTCTTTTCCACTCATTCCGTTGGACAGATACACCTTTGAATAATGTGCGAATTTGTTCTTGAGTTTGGTACTTACGAAAAGGCTCAACAAAAAAGTTACGCCGATAATGACTAAATAAATCGGATCAAATATCATTTGACAGTTTTTAGATTAAAATTAATTTCTTTAAAAATTTTCTCACCTTCCATTTCAAAAACTATTCCATCCGTACGGCTGTCAGTTTGCGGAGGTGTGAAATCCGAAAGCAACTGTGAATTGACAGGAAAAAACTGGTCAATGAAAACATCTGATTCATTCATTTGTGTGGTGATAATATTATCAAATCTTTTGTTTCTCAGTATGATACTGCTGATTCTGCAATTTTCTGGCAAGTGGTTAATGACCATAAATACCGCAAAACCCTGTTCACTTTGGTTGTAATTTCTGATTTCATATTCAGCTGTCATAATTTCAGGAGTTGCCTTGTCAGCAGCATTTATACATGAATACTGAACAATTAAAAAAATGAAAACCGTAGCCAAATAGATTTTTTTCATACCTTTAAAATTACAAAAAAAATTGATAAGATGAAAAACAAAATATTTTTGTTGTTGTTGGTATTTGCATTTATATCCAACTTACATTCATGTAAGAGCGATGACGACCATTGGAGTCCATCGGCTTCTGTCAATGATTTTGTATGGAAAGCGATGAACTCATGGTATTACTGGCAGTCCGATGTTCCTAATTTGGCGGACAACCGGTTTGGGTCGGAAGCAGACTATGAACAATTTCTGAACGGCAAACAGCCCGATGAGTTGTTTTTTGGTCTGTTGTATGATTATGGAAATACCGATCGTTTTTCGTGGATAGTCAATGATTATAATCAACTTCAAAATGAATTTGCAGGGCAGCGGTTAAGTTATGGCATGAAGTACGGGCTGGTGTATGTCAGTCAGAATTCCAATCAGATTTTTGGTTATGTACAATATGTTCTGCCCAATTCTCCCGCTTCGTCTGCCGGTCTGAAAAGGGGAGACATTTTTACCAGAATCAATGGTATTCAACTTAATGATTCGAATTATGCTGAACTATTGGGTGCTGATTCAGGGGTCTTCGGCATGGGGTATATTCAGGATGGACAATTGTACAACAGCAACGATGAGATTTCGCTATTCAAGATAGAGATGATAGAGAATCCGGTGTTTTTTAGTTCGGTGATTGAACAGGGAGGACACAAAATTGGTTATCTGATTTACAATGCTTTTAGGGCAAATTTCAATATTGAACTTAACAATGCAGTGGCCGAACTCAAGTCACAAGGAATCACAGAATTGATAATTGATCTCAGATATAACGGTGGGGGTTCTGTACAGACTTGTTCGTATTTGGGCAGTATGATTACCGGTCAGTTTGAAGGACAGAGTTTTACTCAGCTCACATTCAATGCAAAACGCACTGATTACAATTCGGTTTATAAATTTGTGAATGAAGGCAAATCTTATGATGATGAGCTGAATCCCATCGGAAGCTTTGGACTGAGCCATCTGAATTTGTCTAAAATTTATGTGCTCACCCTTTCGGGGACTGCTTCTGCGAGTGAAATGCTGATCAACAGTTTGAAGCCTTATATGTCTGTAACCACCATCGGTCAGAAAACTTACGGTAAAACCGTTGGCTCGGTAACTTTGTATGATTCTCCTTCCACAAATTATACATCATCGACGGACGGAGTGAATCCCAACCACAAATGGGCCATGCAACCGATAGTGTTCAATGGCAAAAACTCTCAATCTCAGCCATCACCGGTGATGGGTTTTCAGCCCGATATTGAAATCAGTGAAATTGCATATCTCGAAAATCTTCCAGCTTTGGGGGATTTGAATGAACCCTTGTTGGGGGCGGCGGTGAATCAAATTGTTTCAGGTGGAAAGTCCCATACTCAACCGGGATTGTACAGCAGTGGGAGAATGTTCAAATCTTCGGTGGAGTTAGAAAGATTTGGCATTGAAATGTATTTGGAAAAAGGCTTTGAAATAAATCCTTAGTTGTAGTATCTTTGCTTGCCATATGAGTATCCAAGTCAAAGAAATTAAGACAAAAAGCGGGCTCAGAAAATTTGTAAAATTCCAGTTGGAACTATACAAGAACCACCCATATTTTGTACCACCGCTGATTTCAGAACAGGTCAACGATTTAGATGTTAATAAAAACCCGGTTTTGAAAGATGCCACTCCTTATTATTTTATGGCTTTCAAGAACGGCAAGACAGTTGGGAGAATCGCTGCTTTCATCAATCATTATGAAGTCAATACACAGCAAATTAAAAAAATAAGGTTTGGTCATTTTGATGTGATTGACGACATAGAAGTCAGTCGCGCACTCTTTGACAAAGTCAATGAAATCGCCAAAGCCAATGGACTTGAATACATGGAAGGCCCCATGGGAACTTCCAATCTGGAAACAGCCGGTATGTTGACCGAAGGATTTGACCAATTGGGAACTTCCATCGCTTTGTACAATTATGATTATTACCCTAAGCATTTGGAACAATTGGGCTTTGTAAAAGAAAAGGAATGGGTGGAATTCAGGCTGGTAGTGCCGGATTCAATCGATAATAAAATTTATCGTTTTGCCAACATGGTCACCGAAAGATACAAACTTAAAATCATTCATTTTAAAAACAAGAAAGACATTAAGCCCTACATCCAACCGGTTTTTGACCTGATAGACGAATCACATCAGATTTTGGAAACCTTTGTACCGGTTCTGCCTGAACACAAAGCGTATTATGCAAAAAAATACACCAAGATTCTCAATCCGGAATACATGTTATTTATCGAGGATAGCGATGGGAAGCTATGCGCATTTTCAATTACCCTGCCTACTTATGCCAAAGCTTTGCAAAAAGCAAAAGGGAGTTTGCTGCCATTCGGTTGGTACCATTTGCTGCAGTCGCAAAGAAAAAATGACACCTGCGAGTTTGTACTCATCGGAGTCCATCCGTCTTTTCAGCGAAAGGGGATTACTTCCATCATTTTTAAAGAAGCCTTTGAGACCTTCAAAAAGAACAATATCAAATTCTTAGAAACCAACCCTGAATTGGTTGACAATCAGAGTGTACAAGCGTTGTGGGCCGATTATAAACCGGTGCTCCACAAAAGAAGAAAGTCTTTTAGAAAACTTGTGGAATGAAGGGCAACTCCGTTTCTGAGTATTTGAATATTTACAATCGAAACGATTGTTTTTTGTCATAAATAATTAATTTTACACTCTATTAAACCAAATAATTTGAGCGATAGCGACATAAAGCAGTATCCGATAGACCGACTGGTTCGACCGGTTCAACGCTTCCTTCATCAGGGCAAATCAGGCGGATTGGTTTTACTTTTCAGTGTGATTGCCGCTTTGGCTTTGGCCAATTCAGGACTGTCGGTGTATTATTTTGAGACATTGAGTTACAAATTCGGTTTTCATTTCAACGGCAAAAATTATCTGAACCTGAGTTTGCTTCATTGGATCAATGATGCGCTGATGGCGATTTTCTTTTTTGTAGTTGGACTGGAACTCAAGCGAGAATTTGTTGGCGGTGAGCTCAGGAATCCCCGAAAAGCGATTTTGTCTATTGTGTCGGCCATTGGCGGAATGCTCGTTCCGGCAGTGATTTATCTGATGCTTAATCCCACCGGAGAACCCCATCGTGGCTGGGGAATCCCTATGGCCACCGACATTGCATTTGCGCTGGCTTTGCTGTATGTCTTGGGCAGCAAAGTGCCTCTTTCGTTAAAAGTTTTTTTAACGGCTTTGGCCATAGTAGATGATTTAGGAGCCATTGTGGTGATTGCGCTTTTTTATTCATCGGACATTTCGGTGCTTCATTTATTGACAGGTTTGAGTTTTGCGCTGCTGATGTATGCAAGCAACAGGGCAGGGGTGAGAAGCATGATTTTTTATGCACTTTTGGGGATTTTTGGTGTCTGGCTGCCTTTCCTGCTTTCGGGTGTGCATGCTACCATTGCATCGGTGATTGCTGCGTTTATGATTCCTGCCGATGTGCGCATCAAAGAATTGCCTTTTGTAATGCAAATGAAAAATAATTTGGATGAATTTCTAAAAATTGATCCCAAAGATGATATTCCCAATCTCACCGAAGATCAGCTGCAACTCATGGAGAAAATCAAAAAGGACACAGACAATGCCATACCGCCATTGCAGCGTTTAGAATATACATTACAACCATTCGTTACCTTTGTGGTGTTGCCAATATTTGCGCTTTCCAATGCCGGAGTAGTATTGAATTTTGAGACTGATATATTGTTCAGTACCAATGTTGCGTTGGGTGTAGTCTTGGGGCTGATGCTTGGGAAAATCATTGGTGTATCGGGGACGGCTTTGTTGATGATTCGATTGAAATTGGCACCTTCACTGGAGGGGATGAATTTTAAAAATATTATAGGCATTGGGATGCTTGCGGGCATAGGATTCACGATGTCGCTGTTTGTCACCTCGCTGGCCTTCACAAATGAGGAACACATCATGCAGGCCAAAATAGGCATTTTTGTAGCCTCAATTTTGTCGGCAGTCATTGGTTTTTTCGTTCTGAACAGCAGTGCAAGGGTCGATAAAAAGAAGAATAAAACCGTGCCTTAAAAACCCTAAATCTGTTGTCTTCAGAGAATCGACGGTGAATGAAACCATTTTACAAATCCTTTTTATAAGTTCTTCTTCTACGGTCCACCACAGAATTGAAGTTTTTCCACAGATTGTGTATGGCATAATTTTCTTCTAATTCGGGTGTTCTGATACAGCTTTCGATACCTTTTTCTTTAAAAACTTTGTAATATTCACTAAAAATAATGGCGGTTACTCCTTTGTTCTGGTATTCTGGTTCAACGCCAATCAAGTAAAATGAGACCTCCTTGCTGTGTTTTTTTGCATGCATAAAGTAGTAAAAACCAAATGGGAATAGTTTTCCTTTGGATTTTCGTAGGGCCTCAGAAAATTCGGGTAGAACAATGCTAAAGGCAATGAGTTTCCCGTTTTTGTCCTCAACAAATTTCACATATTCCGGATTGATAAACGGGATGTATTTTTTTTTGAAATATTTTTTCTGTCTTTCTGTGACCGGAACAAATGAGGACAGTTTGGCATAAGTTCGGTTGAACAAATCAAACATTTTGTCCACATATGGAATAATTTCTTTTGATTTTTTAAAATTAACCGCCCTGAGTCCGTGTCGCTCTTTGATTATTGTTTGGATTCGCATAAAAGATTCAGGGTTCACCCCGTCAAAGGAAAAGCGGCTCTCATGAAATTCTTTTTCTTTCACAAAGCCCAATTGCTCAAGATGGACTTTGTAATACGGGTAATTGTACCAAGTGGCAGTGTTGCCCATTCGGTCAAAACCTTCTGTGAGTACACCCACTTTGTTGAGATTTGAGAATCCCATTGGGCCCTCGGCATATTCGAGCTGGTGTTTTCGCCCCAATTCAAAAACCTTTTCAATCAGTACTTTGGTTACTTCAATATCATCCACCACATCCCACCAACCAAAACGGATCTTTTTCTTTCCTGCCTTGTTGACTTCGTCCCAATTGATGATGGCAGCAATTCTTCCTACAATTTTGCCCTTTTTCAAAGCGAGATAAAAATGGGCTTCGGCATTGTCAAAAGCAGGATTGATTTTTTTGTTGAAAATACTCAATTCGTCAGAAATCAAAGGTGGAATCCAATAGGGGTGACCCTTGTACAAAGAGAACGGAAATTTCACATATTTTTTTAGAAGTTTGTGTGAGTCAGCTTCTTTGATGATGATATTGTTCATTTTGGTTTTTGGGTTCAATTGTTATTCACTGATTCTGTTTTTGGTCTATAAAAACTCAGCTGTTTCTGTGCTGTTGATTATGATTTGAATGTTCGTTTTTCGAATCTAATTCAGGAACAGCCAGCCGAAAAATCGAAGCGAAATATTTCGTAAGAAATCATACCCGCCATGAGCCAATTTTGTTTGCTAATATATAAAAAAGCTTGTAAATCCGAGTTTCAGTAAAAACCGGTCTGTTGAGTTGGTGTCATTATTATTAAGAGATTTGGTTTCTTTGATAAAAAGTATAACTATCAATGGGATTGTCTCATAATCGTTTGTATTATAAATCCAAAAATGCATTTACGAAAGCTGTAAAAACATCGGGATATTGGAACATTAAACCGTGTCCTCCATTTTTGACCTTAATCAGCGTGGAATTTGCGATTGAATCGAACAATATTTCTGAGTTTTCAATGGCTACAACCTTGTCAACATCTCCACTGATAATCAAAGTAGGCGTTTTCAACAGATACAAACTGCCGTATGAACCACCTCTTTCAGATAGCCAATCATTCACTGCATTGTCTTGCAGTTTCACTGTCAATCGGTTGATTGGTTCATGGACATGCTCGAAATATTTCTTTGATTCCGGGTGATTCGCAGACCAGTTGTCTGGGAAAAGAATGTCGGTCATTTGTTGCACGGTTGAAGTAGTGTCTGACAGGATTTTCATTACTTCATCATCGGGATCAATTACACTTTTTCCACCGGCATCAGTGGCGTATAAAATCAGTTTGTTCACTTTTTCGGGAAAGCCAATTGCAAATTCCTGTGCAACATATCCCCCCATCGACCAGCCGAGTACATTTACTTTTTCCAAATTAAGATGAGTGCACAACTCATTGAGATCTTCAGCCAGAGTATGTATCGTAAAATCAAAACTGCTGTTGGTACTATGCCCCATTCCTCTGTAGTCAAAAACAATGACCTTGAATTTTTTACTAAGGCTGTTTATCAGTTTTGGCTCCCATAAATCCATGTTTGCGCTGTAACCCATACATAGAATTAATGGTTCACCTTCTCCATATATTTGGTAAGCAATTTCGGCATCGGTCAGCAAAAGCTTGCCGGTTTCAGCACTTGGCTGAATTGATGAAACATCAGTTTGCTCGCTTTTATGCTGTTGTTGGCAACTTACCATTATAATAAACACAAATAAAAGCGGAATTATTAGAGCTCTGATGTAATGAAATTTATTTTTCATAAGAAAGAATTTCTGTCCACTTGAATCTGATAAACGAGAAAATTATGATAGCTGTTTTGGGTCTGTCTTGTAAGATAAATACAATAGTAGTATGCTGACTACGGGCATTAGAATGTCTGTCCATAGCATTATTCCTGCATTCCCTGGTGCATAGTTGTTTTTTTCTATGATTTCGTATATATGTCCACCGGCCGCACCCCACAAGAACGCAGAAGTACTGATGACCAAACCCAATCTTAGTCCGAAATTTTTCTTGATTGACAATAAACCCATCAATCCAAAACCGAGACTGGCATAACCAACTTCTAACTGAAAAGGGCTGTCATCCCAACCGATAAATTCAGCAGCCATACTGTGAAATAATGTATGCATTATGGCATTATATACCCAAGATACTCCGTGTGCCCAAAAACAATAATATTTGAAAATCGCTTCAATAACGAATGCTTTCGTGAGCCGTTTTCTGTGTTTGTAGATCGAAAAAAATGAAAAGATTAAGCCGATAACAAAAAAAGTAAGCGTGAAATTGCTTAGAATGTAATGTAGAAAATTTTCCATAGTATGTTGCGTTGAATGTTTTATAATAAAGAATGTCAGTTGCTCACATTATCAACATGTTATTCTGTATCATGCGAATGGTTTTGAAAGTGTTTTGTTAGAACAAACTTAGGAAAAAATAAAATACACTTAGGTATTTTGTTTAAAAAAATATCATGGTTTTGAATCGGAATTTCTACTTATTCTTTCAGAAGCTTTTTCAATATTTGTGCGTATGTATTTAATTAAATACAAAAACCACCAAAACCAGAAGTATAGTATTCGTGTACAGCGTATTTAACGGGGATAATTTGAGGTTTCTAAAAAGGCATCATTTGCAACAAAACTCAAATTTGAGATTCAGTTACTCCAAAAATCCCACTCCTGCGGTATTGTTGTTTTTAAGGTCAATCAGTATGAATGCACCATTGGCTTTGTTTTCCTGAAACCGGTCATAGTGAAGGATTTGTGCCAATTGAAGTTCAACAGTGCCCAGGTCATTCATCTTTAGCTCTGTTGCCGGTTTTTGATTCTCTGGTTTGTTTATATCCAGCTGATAATCAATTTTTTTCACCTTGGTTTTGATTCGATTCACACCGAATTGCATCAGATAGATGGAGGAGGGTTTCAAAGCGTTCTCATCCATCCAGCATAGTGTAGCTTTCACTGATTTGCTTTCGTGGATGTTTTCATTTTTTTTAATTAACAAATCTCCACGCGAAACCTGAATGTCGTCTTCAAGACGGATGCTGATGGAAGAACCTGAACTTGCCTTTTGGTAACATTGGTTAAAAAATCGGATTTCTTTGATTCTCGATTCTTTTTTGGATGGCAATACCATAACTTCGTCGCCCACGCTCAACTGCCCACTTTTGAGTTTTCCAGCATAAGCTCTGTAATCATGAAAAGCTTCTGTGCGAGGGCGGATCACGGTTTGTACTTGAAAACGAGCCGGTGTATTTTCTTCAATACCCTCCAAATCGGTGTTTTCCAAATACTCCAGCAGCGAATTTCCTTTGTACCACGGCATTTTGTCTGATTTTCTCAAAATGTTCTCACCTTGCAAAGCACTGACCGGAATGTAACGGACCATTTGGTTTTTGTTTTTTCCTTTTTGGCGCAATAGTTCAAAATCATCAATGATTTTTTGATAAACTTCGGATTCATAATTGACCAAATCCATTTTGTTCACTGCAACAATTATCTTCGTAATCCGCAGCAGATTACTGATGAAAAAGTGTCTTTTGGTTTGCTCCAATACACCGTTTCTCGCATCTATCAATATCAACGAGACATCTGCATTGGAAGCACCCGTGACCATATTTCGTGTGTATTCTATATGTCCGGGCGTGTCTGCAATGATATAGGAGCGCTTGGGTGTGGCAAAGTAAATGTGTGCAACATCGATGGTAATTCCCTGTTCTCGTTCTGCGGTCAGTCCGTCGGTGGCCATTGAGAAATCGAAATAGTCAAAACCTTTTGAACGGCTGCTTTTTTCGATGGCTTCAATTTTATCTTCTGTCAATGAGTGGGTGTCATACAAGATTCGGCCTATCAGCGTTGACTTTCCGTCGTCCACACTTCCTGCGGTGCTTATTTTTAGTACTTGATTTTTTTGATTCATTTTATCTTGCAATTAAAAATAACCTTGTTGTTTTCTTTCTTCCATTGCTGCTTCGGAGCGTTTGTCGTCAATTCTGGCACCTCTTTCAGATATTTTTGAATCTCTAATTTCTTGAATGACTTGCTCAAGCGAAAAGGCCAATGATTCCACTGCAGCAGTACAGCTCATATCGCCAATGGTTCTGAACCTGACAATTTTTTCTGTGACGATTTCCTCTTTCTCACGGTAAACAAATTCGTCGTGTGCCGCCCAAATCAGATTGTCTCTTTCAAAGACGGGCCTTTTGTGTGCAAAATAAAGCGAGGGGATTTCAATTTTTTCTCTTTGTATATATTGCCAAACATCTAACTCTGTCCAATTTGAAATAGGAAAAACCCTCACATTTTGTCCAAAATCTATACAGCCGTTCAGCATATCAAAAACTTCTGGGCGCTGATTCTTTTCGTCCCATTCGCCAAAATCATTTCTGACCGAAAAAATTCTTTCCTTGGCCCTTGCTTTTTCCTCATCCCTTCGTGCGCCACCAATGCACGCATCAAAGCCATATTCTGATATTGCGCGCAGCAAAGTTTCGGTTTGCAAGCGGTTGCGGCTTGCGTATCTGCCTTTTTCTTCCTGAACCACACCAGAATCTATGTCATCCTGAACATATTGTACATGGAGGGTCAATCCTAATTCCTCGACCAATTTGTCTCTGAAAGCAATGGTTTCGGGGAAATTATGTCCAGTGTCAATGTGCAAGAGCGGAAATGGAATTTTGGCCGGATAGAACGCCTTTTGGGCCAATCGCACCAGTGTAATCGAATCTTTTCCACCAGAAAACAAAAGTGCTGGTTTCTCAAACTGTGCAGCCACCTCGCGAAGGATGTATATCGCTTCGTCTTCTAAAGGATTGTTTTTTATCAATTCGTTCATCATTTTTGATTTTATGCGTGAATTCCACATTCTCTGTTGTCCAGAACCTTTGTGGGGTCGAAATATTTTTTTTCGTTGGGTAAGTCAAATTTTTTCAGATAAACTTCCAAATCTTCATCTGTGTAATGATAAAATGGACTGACTTTCCATTCGTTGTTTTTGCCTTTGGACAGAATGTCAATGTTGTTTCTGAATTCGGTTTGACCGTGTCTGATGTTGGTAAACCACAAATCGGGTTGCCATTCGTTCATCGCCCTTCTGAATGGTTCTAACTTCACCTGTTCACTGAACATTTTGTGTTCGGGTGTATTGACTTCGGGTATGCCCATCGTAACATCTCTGTATCCGGTGCTTTGTTGTGGGACATAGATTTTTATATTCAGCTTCAATCTTTCAATCAATTGATTTGCATGTCGATAAGTTTGCGGGGTGTTGTAACCGGTATCACACCAGATGACCGGAATGTCGGGTTTGAGTTGTGTCACCAAATGAAGCAGTGCACTTTCATAAGGTCTGAAGTTGGTGGTAATTATGGATTTTTCAGAGTTTGCAATCGCCCATTCCACAATTTCTTGTGGACTTTTATTGGCTAATTTTTGGTTGATTTTTATTGTGTCCATATTTATTATTTTCCCCATTTTACAATGTTCCAAGCCCTTTCATGAAAGTAATACAACAGTGTTTTGGTTATCAGTTCCAGCATGCCGATGGACAGTGCAACTGTTATTTTTCCGGTGATAATCCATGAGAGCAATATGGTGTCAAGCGTTCCCACAGCACGCCAAGACATTGCCTTTACAAAGCTTCTTAAGCGATTCTCATCTCCGGGATTGTTGCTTTTTCGTATCTTTAATAACCGGCCAATTATCATAACATATAAATCCTATCGGTTAAGTAGGATTTGCAAATATAAATGTATATTTTTAAAAGAAAAGAGTGGAATGGTTAAAATTCTCCCAATACCTATAACGATTCAAAGCTCAGTGTGAATTAAAGCGCATACATTCAGTAACTTATGAACCGGATAAAATGTGAATAAATTTGAAATTTGAAATCAATCCATTTTGAATTTTGGTGTTTCATCGGCGAGTTTCGCCAGACTTTTGTTGCGCAATATGGCCAGGGTTTGGTCGCGTATTTCGAGCAAGAGATAATTGACTGTACAGCTGGCTTCATCGGGGCAATCGTCACAAATTTCATAATAATTCAAGCTGGCACAGGGAAACATGGCGATGGGTCCGTTCAATAGCCTGAAGATGTCGGTCATCATGATTTCATCCGGTTTTTTGAGAAGATAATAACCACCGGTTTTGCCTTTTTTGGAAGCCAATATTCCGTTTTTCTTCAGCAGAAGAAGGATTGATTCTAAAAATTTATGTGAAATATTTTCGGCTTCTGCAATTTTATAAGCTGAAATAGGCCCTTGTTCTGCGTTCCTGTACAGATGTACCAAAGCTTTGATTCCGTATTTGGTTTTGTTTGAAAGCATGATTCAAAATTACATATTTTTTTGTCCACAGTCCGGTTTGCTTGTTTAAATCTAAAAAAAACATTTATAATCGGTACTTAAAAAAATAAGAATCAAAAAAGTCAGTCCAAATGAATGGACTGACTTCGGTGGTATTTTTAGAAATTCATAATCATCTTCACGCTCAGATTTCTTCCCATGTCAAAAACGCCATTTCTTCCGGTTGCAGGATTTGTATCCGCATATTTTAATCGACTCAAATGACTTTGATATGCGATGTCTCCGAGGTTTTCACCATTCAGATAAAGACGGATGAAATCATTTTTTCCAAAGAGATTGAAACTCGCACCAATTCCGGCATTGAGAAGGGTGTAGGCCGGTGTGGGCGTTTCTGTGTCATAAGCACTGTAAACCTTGTTTTGCGCAAAATAATGATTTACTCCAAATTTGAATAACAGTTTTGAAATGCTTTTCGACAGGTTTTTGAATTCCACTTTGATGCCACTATGGTAATGCGGTGCCGGAATGAACGGCAGATATTTCATGCTATCGTTTTGGTTTTTTTGTGTTGCTCTCACAAAAGAGAAAGAATTTTCTAAGTGCAGCCAATCCAGTGGATGCGGATGAATGTCCAAATAAATTTCACCACCGACTAAAGTTGCTTTGCCAGAATTATATCTGAAGCCCGGTGCAGGATCAGAAGGATCAGGGATGATGTCGTTGCCGTTTTCATCTTTCATTTTTTCAAGGAATGAATAATTCTTTATGAAATTAACAAACGGACTGATTTCCAAGGTGATGTGCTTTGAGTCAATGAAATAAGCCAAATCGATTTGACGACTGCTTTCGGGTTTCAAATCCGGGTTGCCTATTTCATATCGAAATGTGCCTTCGTGCTTGCCATTTGAAGCGAGTTCTGCAATGTTCGGAGAGCGGTAACCCTGAGAGAAATTCAGTTTCAGGGTTGAGTTTTTGTCTGTTTGGTAGGACAAACCGATGCTGCCCGAAATGCCACTGTAGTTTTTTTTGAAAGCAGCGAATTTCAATTCCGAATCTTCAGAAGGCCCGTTTGTTACTTCTTCGTTTTCGTTCAGATAGAGTTGTTTGGTTTTTAGGTTTCTGTTGTCGAAACGAAGTCCACCTGCCAGTGTCAGTTTGTTGAATGTCTTTTGACCATACACAAATAATCCGACATCGAACAAATCATAATCAGGAATCAAAAATTCAAATCCTTTGTTTTTATTGGTTTGTTGCATCCCACCGATGCCTGACGAAAGTTCCCAGCCTTTCATTGCGGGCAAATTGTATCTAATATTGTAATTCAAAGTATTCAATGCCAGTGAAAGTCCAGCTTCGTCTGGATGTTCGACTTCTTCATATTCTCTGCGTCGGTTGTTCTGAAATCCCAAGTCGACATTCAGACTCCCTTTGTTTAATATGAAATAATTGTTTGAAGCGATGCTGAAATGATTGATTCGTTGAAAAGGAATGCCGACCTTGTAAGCATTCAATTCGCTTGCAGTTGCAGTAGCCTCCTCGCCCTGCTCATTGACGAAAACAAAATTGCCCTCTTGGTCTCTTTCGCCTTCCACAATGCCTGGCTTGGCATTGTAGGAGCTCAAACTGAGAAAGGAATGTCCCCAGTTTTTGTTGATGCCCAACGAAAGATTTCCGTTCGTTTCACTAAAAGCTGAATTATAAACTTTTCCATCGTACTTATTTTTATAATTGGCCGCCATTTTGTTTGAAAAGCGGGCGTTCCATTGTAGCCCGTTTAGTTTTCCGGCATTGTTGACAGAAGTGCCGATGAGTTGATTGTTGCTTTGATAATTCGTTAACAATCCGGTTTTTATTTCGCCTTCATACAGTGATTTTGGAGGTAGAAAATTCAGTACACCGGCAATTCCGTCAGAACCGTACATCAGGCTTCCGGGACCTTTGATGATTTCCACTCTGTCCACACTGTATTCATCTATTTCAATACCGTGTTCGTCGCCCCATTGCTGTCCTTCCTGCTTGAGTCCGTTATTGAGGGTGATGATGCGGTTATAAGCCAAACCTCTGATGACCGGTTTTGAAATCCCGCCAGTGGTAATCTGGCTGATGCCAGGCACCGATTTAAGTGCATCAATAAGATTGATTGCACTGTTTGATTTAAGTGATTCGGCGTCCACGGTTTTGATGATGACCGGATTGCGTTTCATTTCGGTGGAACGGGTGACACCTGTGATTACAATGTTGTCGAGTTCGGTAATTGTGTATTCCATTAGAAAATCGATAGGAACATCGGAGTTCATTTCAATTCTTTTGACGATGGTTTTGAAATCCTGGGCTTTGATTTCGAGCAGATAAACTGCGTTTTTGAGGTTTT
>JAQVKJ010000240.1 GCA_028694715.1 Weeksellaceae bacterium
AAAAAAATTAAAAATTATGCCAAGATCAGTAAATTCAGTAGCGTCAAGAGCACGCAGAAAAAAGTTGATGAAGTTAGCCAAAGGCTACTTCGGACGCAGAAAAAATGTATGGACTGTCGCCAAAAACGCAGTCGAAAAAGGATTGACTTATGCTTACCGTGACCGTCGTCAAAAGAAAAGAAATTTCAGAAGCCTGTGGATTCAGAGAATCAATGCAGGTGCACGACAACACGGAATGTCTTATTCACAATTCATGGGAGCTGCCAAAAAAGCCGGCATCGAATTGAACCGTAAAGTTCTTGCCGATTTGGCGATGAACCATCCGGAAGCTTTCAAAGCAGTAGTGGAAAAAGTGAAGAAATAAATTCATCCAAAATAAAATGTTTGCTGAATCCCGCCCGAAAGAGCGGGATTTCTTGTTTTGGAATAACAGTTGAGCTGATTAATTACTCCACAGCCAATAAATAACGATGAGATTGATTATCAGATTGCTATCCGATTGTCCTCTTTTGTTTTCTTGTAAGATTAAATCAAATCTTCTCATCAAACAGCACCCTGATATTGGGGTCAGAAGGTCTTGGTGCGTCGGCTGTAATTATTTTTCCTTCTCTGTCAAGCAGTATGAATCTTGGAATTCCGTTGATGTTGTATTCTCTCACAAACTCTGATTTCCAGTCGTTGTCGGCAAAAATCTGAATGCCCCTCAACTCCTTTTCTTTCACCATATTCTGCCATTTCTCAAAATCCTTTTTCTGGTCAATGGACATGCTCACAAAATAAATATCCTTGTCGTGATAATCGCTCTCAAGTTGTTTCATAGAAGGGATTTCCTGCAGACAAGGTACACACCAAGTCGCCCAAACATCGATGTAAACCAGTTTTCCCTTCAAATCGGCAAGAGCGACATTCTTACCGTTGATGTCAGGAAAATCAAATTCAGGCGAAGGGCTGCCGGGCAACAGTTTTTTGATTTGCTCATATTCGGCTGCCGCATTTTCTTTCAATTTCTCATCCTCCGCATATTTCTGAACAATTTCATAATATTTCTGTGCATTTTCTCCGCCTGAAGAAATCGTGTACATCAGCAGCTGGGACATGATTCCGTCTCTGATTTTTTGTGATTTTATGTTGGCAATGATTTCCTCTACCTCATCACCCGAATCCGCCTGATCAATCTTTCTTGAGCTCTGATAAATCACAAAATCACGATATGAAGGGATAAGCAAAAAATCCTCTTCATTGTCTGTATCTACTTTTTCAATTTCATTTGCAAAGTCGTTGGGAAGTTGGGTATCGGACTGTGTATAAAAGGCGTTTGCCTGTGGATACTGAGAAAGCATCAGCAAAAATTCAAACTCAATGTTCTTTTTTTCCAAATCTTTGAATTCGCTCGAAGCTTCACTCTCATTGAGTTCACTCAACAATTCATTTTTGTAATTTTCAGTCATTTCCTTGAAGCTTGCGGCGTCCTGCGAAAAGAATTTGGAAGAATTTCCTGCCATTTCTACCTGTTTGACAATCTTCTTGGCCAGAAAATTATTCTCCTCCGCCAATGCGCCCTCATAAACCAACTGGTCATCAAACAGATTCATATCGGTTTTCAAGCTCAGCTCAGTATTCGGTGTCAGATAAATCCAGGTGTACTGCCTATCGGCATAAAATTTAAGATAAACCGGAGTTTGCAGACTAAGGGTGTCGCTGAACGAGTTGTCATTCACCGCTATGGCTTTTCTGATGTCGCTGTTAATCAGATAAACACTGTCGGCATGGATGTTCTCAATATTTCCGCTCAGACTCACAGGTCCTTTTTGTGTTTTGCCACAGGAAACAATAAGTAACGACGCTGTGACGGCAATGATTAAGCAATTGATTTTCAAAATATTCATTTCAAATAATTTAGATTTTTATGATTCACTGAAGAGGTCATCTGTCTGGTTTTGCTGCTCATAACCCTCATCAACTTTCAAGCCAGACACATTGTTGGCTGCTGCAACTGCCAATTCATCTGCTCGTTCATTCATTGGATTTCCTGCATGACCTTTCACCCATTGCAACCGGACTTTATGCTGGCGGTATATCCTTAGAAATCGCATCCATAAATCCGGGTTTTTTTTTCCACGGAATCCTTTTTTCTCCCATCCAAAAACCCATTTTTTTTCGACTGCATCATGCACATATTTCGAATCTGTGTAAATCGTTATTTCAGTTGGTTTTTTTTTTAATCTTTCGAGTGCCACAATCACTGCCAGCAGTTCCATTCGGTTGTTGGTCGTATTTCTGAAACCTTCAGTAAGCTCTCTTTTTACCTTTTTTTCAGTGTCGAACAATACAACAGCATAACCGCCCGGGCCGGGATTACCGAGCGATGAACCGTCTGTATATGCGATGATGGCCAATTTCTAATTTTGTTGATTCAAATCATCCAACATCATTTGGTAACAGATGTCTTTGATTTTTCTTTTATTTTCCAAAGTTAAGCCTTCCACTTCAATGATGTCGAGTAATTTCACTTTTACTTTTCCGGGATAACCTCCAAAAAAAGTTTCTGGAAACATTTCTTTCAGGCCTTTAATGGTATAAACCACGATGGGTGCAGCTGTAGAAATACCGATGGTAAACGGTCCGTCTTTGAATCTGTCCAATACCGTCTGTCTGTCGTCGGGAATTCCTCCCTCCGGAAAAATGACTATACTCTCCCCCTGACTGATTCTTCGTTTTGCCAGTTGAAAAACATGACTGCGGCTTTTCATGTCCTTTCGGTTCACTACAATACAAATTCTTCTGTATATGATTCCAAAAATGGGTATTTGTGCCAATTCTTCTTTTCCCACAAATACAATCGGATGTCGTTTATGCAAAATTGCCATCACCATGATGTCAAGAATTGAAGTGTGGTTGGCGATAAATATGTATGATTTGTTCTTCTTCAACTCCTTCTTTCTTTCTACTTCCAAGCTGAACCCTGAACCATAAAAAATCAAAATTCCCCAAAGTCGGATACCTTTGTAGGCAAGCGGAAAAGTTTTGGAAAAAAAAGAAAACGGGAACACCCAGAAAAGCCCTATGAGAATTACCAGTATGGCGGTCAGCAGATAGAACCAACACTTCCAAATCAATATCAGTAATTTCCTTAAACTCTCCATAGTAGGTTTCAAAATTAATAAATTAGAAGAACACTCAACCAGAATTGGCAGTGAGAAAAGCGATAATCTGTGTTTCTGAAATTCCTGTAGAATGTCTTTAATGAAAATCAAAATCAATTTTTCAGAAAAACTTTGTAATTTTGTTTGCTTGTACAGATAATTATGGCAGTAAAGACATTCAGAGAAGTCATTGCAGAGGCAATGAGCGAAGAGATGAGAAGAGATCCGTCTGTGTACCTGATGGGTGAGGAAGTTGCGGAATACAA
>JAQVKJ010000241.1 GCA_028694715.1 Weeksellaceae bacterium
CCGATGATTTCAATCGTGCTCATAACTCTCGTTTAGGATGGACAATTCGACCCAACGGTCTTCTTTTTCGCTGAGTGCATTGATGGTTATCTCCAGTTGGGTACTGATTTTCAGAATTTCTTCATAATCCAGGCTGCTGTCGGAAAGCTTTGTGGTGAGTTCATCTTTTGAATTTTGTAATTCTTTTATTTCATCATCGAGTTGTTCCAGTTCTCTTTTTTCTTTGTACGACAATTTTTTGGACTCGGTTTTTGAATGCTTCTCTTCAGCGGCTTTTGCCTTTGGCTTTTTTTGTTCTTCTTGTAGTTTGCGGTTTTGATAAAATTCGGTGTAATTGCCGTTGAACCAATTAATTTTTCCATTGCCTTCAAATACCATGATTTCGTCTGTCACTCGATCCATAAAATAGCGGTCATGGCTGACGACGAGCAGACAACCTTCGAATTCGTTCAGGAAATTCTCGAGCACCGAAAGTGTGGGGAGATCCAAATCATTGGTCGGTTCATCCAGAATCAGAAAGTTGGGGTTTCTAAATAGGACGGAAAGCATTTGCAACCTTTTTTTTTCGCCTCCGCTCAGTTTTTCGATTGGAGTATATTGTTGCTCAGGGCCGAACAGAAAAAGTTCCATGAATTGTGTGGCGGACAGATATTTTCCGTTTTTCAGTGGAAAAGACTCTGCGAGTTCTTTCACATAATCAATGGCCCTCATTTTTGTGTCTGAAAAATCGGAATCTTGTCTGAAATGCCCGATTCTAAGGGTTTCACCCAGTTCGATTTCACCCGAATCAATTTTCTCACTCCCTTCAATGATCTTTAGGAAAGTGGTTTTGCCGGTGCCGTTATTGCCAATGATGCCTATTTTATTTCCTCTTCCAAAATAGTGAGAGAAATTTTCGAGTATGATTTTTTCGCCGAATTTCTTGTACACCGCTTTCATTTCTATGATTTTTTTACCCAGTCGGCTCATCTGCATTTCTAACTGAAGCTGTGTTTGATCGGTCTTGTATCGTGATTTTTCTTTGATTTCATTAAAAGCATTGATGCGGTCTTTGGATTTCGTGCCCCTTGCTTTGGGCTGCCTGCGCATCCATTCGAGTTCTTTTCGGTAAAGGTTTTTTGCTTTTTCGGTTTGCGACAGAATATTATCTATCCGCAAGGCTTTGTTTTGTACGAAGATTTCATAACCACCGTTGTGAATGTAGGTTTTGCCTTCGTCAATCTCTATGATTTTGTTGCACACTGCATCCAGAAAATAACGATCATGGGTCACCAAAATCAGGGTCCTGTTCTTGGATGTCAAATAGTACTCCAGCCATTCTATCATCTCAATATCCAGATGATTTGTGGGTTCGTCCAACACCAGTAATTGATGTCCGCCAAGCAGACTTGTGTCAATCAGAAATTTGGCCAGTGAAATTCTTTTTCGTTGTCCACCCGATAGATTTTTGAGTGGCTGTTCAAGAAAGTCGATTTTTAATTTGGACAGAATTTCCTGAACCAGCGGTTCAACTTTCCAGGCATCAATACGGTCCATTTCTGCAATCAATTCAGTAAGCTTTGGGTCGGACGGATTGGTTTGTAGAAGTAACTCATATTGACGAATGATGTCGAGAATGGGGTTGGAATGATTAAAAATACATTCACCCGTGTTTTGTTCAAGGTCAAAATCGTCCGACTGTTCAAAAAGCAATACATTTACATCCTTGTTGAGTATGACGCTGCCCGTGTCAGATTTTTCTTTGCCCGCAAGTATTTTTAGCAATGTGGTTTTTCCGCTCCCGTTTTTTGCGGACAAGGCGATGCGCTCACCTTCGTTGATGTGAAAACTCACTTCGTCAAAGAGCATACGGATTCCGTAGGATTTTGATAAGTTGTCGGCAGAAAGAAAATTCATTTGTGTGTTTGTCGGTGCAAAAGTACACAAATATTTCTTTGGGCTTTGTGGCAAAGAGGGTATTTCCTTTGAGGTGTCCTACGAAGTGTTTTGAAGTTTAAACAAGGACAGAGCAGTTCTCAAATAACAAGCCATTTCTTTGTTTAGAATCTGTCAAAATTCCGTATGTCAGTAGGATGGGTCGAAAAAAAGAGGGCTGTTTGACATATTTGCCGTAAATTTGTTAACTCAAAACAACACACCCCTTTTAGCAAAGGATTTACTCAAATTATAGAAATTAATACAATAATTATGAATCAGGATATTTTTAACATCCGAAAAACTTTAAAGACTTCGATGGGTGAATTGGCGATATACAGCCTCCCCGAATTGGAAAAACAGGGACATGATATCAAAAGACTCCCATTCTCAATCCGGATTATGCTTGAGAATGCGCTGAGGAATTACGATGATTTTTCTGTTACCAAAGAGCATGTTGATACCATCATGAACTGGAAAACCAAGGGAATTGAAAAAGACATAGCTTTTAAACCTGCCCGTGTATTGATGCAGGACTTCACCGGTGTGCCCGCTGTAGTGGATATAGCATCTCTTCGTGCAGAAGCGGCCAGAAAGGGCAAAAAGCCGTCAGACATCAATCCGCTGATTCCGGTGGATTTGGTCATCGACCACAGTGTGCAGGTGGATTATTTTGCTTCACAGTATGCCTACCAACGCAATATGGAGAGAGAATATGAGCGAAACAATGAGCGATATACCTTCCTGAAATGGGCACAGAATTCTTTTGATAATTTCAGCGTGGTGCCTCCAGGAATGGGAATTTGCCATCAGGTGAATCTCGAATACCTCTCAAAAGGAGTTATTTCAAGAGATGGTTTGGCTTTTCCCGATACTTTGGTGGGAACAGACAGCCATACGCCGATGGTCAACGGTATCGGTGTGGTTTCATGGGGTGTGGGCGGTATTGAAGCCGAAGCAGCCATCTTGGGTCAGCCGGTTTATTTTATCTGTCCAGAAGTTATAGGACTTAAACTGGTAGGTCAGCTGCCGGTCGGAACCACTGCCACCGATTTGGTGCTTACTGTGGCCAATAAACTCAGAGAATATGGAGTGGTTGGAAAATTTGTAGAAGTATTCGGCCCCGGTCTCGACCATCTGACTGTACCTGATCGTGCAACCTTGGGCAATATGTCTCCGGAATTTGGTTGCACCATTACCTACTTCCCGATTGACCACAAAACATTGGAATACATGCGTGATACCAACCGTAGCGAAGAACAGGTACAGTTGGTGGAGCAGTATTGCAAAGAAAATATGTTGTGGAGAGAAAACGAAGACGCAATCGTTTATACCGATATTATCGAATTGGATGTTTCAAAAGTTGAACCAACGGTAGCGGGTCCGAAAAGACCACAAGATAAAATTAATCTTAGAGACCTGAGAGATAAATTTATCGAACTGGAACACAGTAATTTTGGAAGAAAATACATCGCCCCAAAAGAAAGAGAAAT
>JAQVKJ010000242.1 GCA_028694715.1 Weeksellaceae bacterium
TGAGATTTCTACACTCGACCAATTGGGTTATCGTAGCTTTTGGTATCCGGCCGAAAAAAAAGGATACAGCGGTGTAGCCATACTGTCCAAAAATGAACCAAATCACATTGAATACGGTACAGGCATAGAATACATGGACAAAGAAGGTCGTGTACTGAGAGCTGATTTTGATAATTTTTCATTTATCAGTGTTTATGTACCAAGCGGTACAAATATGGAAGCACGGTTAGATTTCAAAATGCAGTTTTGTTATGATTTTATGGATTATATTCAAACTCTGAAAAAACAAATCCCTAACCTGATTATCTCCGGAGATTACAATATTTGTCATGAAGCCATTGATATTCACGATCCGGTGAGGAACGCCAAAATTTCAGGTTTCCTTCCGATGGAGAGAGAGTGGCTGAGCAGTTATATCGATAAATGTGAACTGATTGATTCTTTCAGGTATTTTGTGAAAGAGCCACATCACTACAGTTGGTGGAGTTATCGCGCCAATGCACGCGCCAACAACAAAGGTTGGAGGATTGACTATCATATGGTCAGTCGACCGATGGAACACCGGATGAAAAGAGCGGCCATATTATCGGAGGCCAAGCATTCCGACCATTGTCCGATTTTGGTTGAAATCGACTGAGGATTAGCGTTGATTAAGTCAAAAACTATATTATGTCAAAAAGCTTCGGTGAGAGAGTCATTCAATTCAACAATGAACTTCATTTCACAGCTCGGTTGCCCAAAGGTTTCAAGGTGCTCAATCCTTTTATTGAGAATCCCGAGACAATGCAAGTAATGGCTGAATTTTACAAAAAATTCTACAATGACAACCGACAAAGAAAATTTATTATCGGTATCAATCCAAGCCGCCATGGTGCAGGTGTTACCGGCGTTCCTTTTACTGATACCAAACGGCTCAAAAGCGTTTGTGGGATAGAAATGAAGACTGTTCATACACACGAAGTCTCATCGGTTTTTCTGTATGATATGATCATGGCATTCGGAGGCCCCGAAGCTTTTTATAGTAAATTCTACATCAATTCACCCTTTCCATTGGCCATCGTCCGCCACTCCAAAGGCGACAAATGGTTGAACGCCAATTATTACGATGACCCCAAACTTTTTGAAATGGTGGAGAATTTTATGATTCAGTCATTAAAACAAAGTATTGCATTGGGTGTGGACACTTCTGAGGTTTTTATACTCGGCAAAAAAAATGCGGGTTTTATCAAAAAACTGAACGACAAAGCCGGCTTGTTCGGCACGCTGACTCCTCTCGAACATCCAAGATACATTCAACAATATAAATCGAAGGAAAAACAGTTCTACATAGACAAATACATTCTCACTCTAAGTGGACTGATGCGTGGACGCAGCGAATCATCAGTATCAGTAGAAGAATGAAAAAGGATGGACGGTGAGATGATAAAAAAAAGCCCACCAAAGTGGGCTTTTATACTTTAATAACAATAAACTATAGTTATTATTTAATTGATTTTGCGTTAACAGCCTCAGCTTTTACTGCTTCACTTCTTTTGGTGGCAGCTTCATTTCTTTTGGCTTTTACTTCAGTTTGTGCTTTTTTCACTTCAGCTTTTCTTACAGTGTCAGCGTTATCAGCTTTCAAATCAGCTTGTTTTTGGTCTGCTCTTTTTTCTGTTTGCTGTGCTTTCAATTTTGCTTCACTGGCAGTTGAAAGTTGGTTTTGTGCAAACAAAACAGGTGCTGCTACCATGGCAGCGATTGCAATAATTTTTTTCATATCATTTCAGTTTTAAAAGTTAAATTTCAATTATAAAAAAAGCAAACCTGTAAGCCGGATTCTGTATCCCACAAATGCGGAATCTTTGTCATTTATCTGGTCTTTTTGTTACCAAAAAGATCTATCTGCCTACCCCCCGACAACGGACGAGCAATCCTTAACTGTCGGTATACTTGGCATTGCACCACATAGAGTTTACCTGATTTCACTACAGCCAAACTGTACTTGCTTTCTGTTGCACTGGTCCTTTCCCAGCTAAGCCGGGACGACGGGTGTTACCCGTTATGCTGCTCTGTGGTGTCCGGACTTTCCTCCTCGGCTGAGCCCAGGCGACAAAGCGGTTTGCTACTTTTTCAATGAGACAATTTGCCTCGCTTCTCACAATATTTCCATCCAAAAATAGAATAATTTTTAATAAAAAAAAACTTTTTATATTTTTTTTAATAATTAACCTATTGAATCGCAGGATAATTTTCATTCGGTAGTAAAAAATGCAAATCTAAGCAGCCATCATACGAGCCTCAATATTTGTATAGTCTGATTAATTTTTCTTCAAATTCATGGGTTGGTAAAAATTGTTTTTCGAGTTCCACATCGAAAGGTACTGGCGTATTCATCGATGCGGCTCGCATCACCGGCGCATCGAGTTCTTCAAAAATTTCTTCTGTGACTACTGCCGAAATTTCAGCACCCAATCCATTGACCATGGTGTCTTCGTGCAATACAATCAACTTTCCGGTCTTTCGAACGGATTCAAGTACCGATTCAATATCCCAAGGAATCAAAGTTCTCAAATCTATTAAATCCATTTTGATTTCGGGATGCCGTTCAATAACCTCTAATGCTATCCAGACGCCCAGTCCGTAGGTGACAATGGTCAAGTCTTCACCCCTTTTGTGAAATCTTGCTTTACCGAAAGGGAGGGTATAATAAGCTTCCGGAACTTTTGATTTTATACTTCTGTATAATTTTTTGTGTTCAAAGAAAAGCACTGGATTCGGGTCTGCAAACGATTGAAGCAACAACCCTTTTGCGTCTTCAGCCGTGGCCGGATAAACGACTTTTAGTCCGGGGACTTTAGTAAACCATACCTCCGTGGATTGCGAGTGATAGGGCCCTGCTGCTACTCCTCCACCTGTTGGCATCCGAACAACAACATCTGAGGGTTGACCCCATCTGTAATGCGATTTGGCCAAATTATTGACAATCTGATTGAATCCAACAGAAACAAAATCGGAGAACTGCATTTCAATCATGCTTTTCATTCCACGAACCGCCAATCCTAAACCGGCACCAAGTACCGCCGATTCAGAAATCGGTGTGTTCCTCACCCGTTCACTTCCGAATTTGTCCACAAAACCTTCAGTAACTTTAAAAACTCCCCCATAAAGAGCAATATCCTGCCCCATCATGACCAAATTCGGATAAGTTTCCATGGCGATATCCAAGGCTTCAGAAATTGCATCCACAAACCTAAGTTCACGATTGGAAACTGATTTAGGGATGATTTCTTGGTTGTCAAAATCGGCGTAAACATCTTTCAATTCAATCTTTTTATCGGGAATGATTTTGAGGTAATTGTCTGCTGCTTCCAGTTCACTCAGCACAAAAGTACTCAATTCATCTTTGAGTTGGTTGA
>JAQVKJ010000243.1 GCA_028694715.1 Weeksellaceae bacterium
ATTGATGGCACAAATGGGATGTTTTGTACCCGCAAAAAATGCCGAAATCGGGATTGTTGATAAAATCTTTACCCGCGTAGGAGCTTCAGACAATATATCGTCGGGCGAATCCACCTTTATGGTCGAAATGAATGAAACCGCCAGCATACTGAATAATCTGTCCGAGAGAAGTCTGATTCTGCTCGACGAAATCGGAAGGGGAACAAGTACTTATGACGGAATTTCAATCGCTTGGGCAATTTCTGAGTTCCTCCACGAACACCGATACAGACCCAAAACCCTGTTTGCCACCCACTACCATGAACTCAATGAAATGGCCAAAACATTTGAAAGAATAAAAAATTTCAATGTAAGTGTCAAGGAAGCCAACAACACAATTTTATTTTTGAGAAAATTGGTCCCGGGAGGCAGCGAACACAGCTTTGGAATCCATGTGGCAAAGATGGCCGGAATGCCCCAGTGGATTTTGAAAAGAGCAAATGAAGTATTAAAAACCCTCGAAAGTTCGCATGTTAATGAAAAAATTGCAGACAAAACAAAGAAAATCAGCAGTGAGAATATGCAGCTCAGTTTCTTCCAATTAGACGACCCAATTTTGGAAGCCCTACGAGAAGAACTGATGGGAATTGATATCAATACACTTACACCAGTGGAAGCCTTGATGAAATTAAACGAAATCAAACGGAAATTGGGTTGAGAAATTGGAACAATAATTGAAAACGATTTTAAAAAATTAATAAAATGAGAAAGCTAAATTTTAAGGCATTGTCAGTTCTTATGCTACTGGCAGCTGCTTGTGCAACCAATCCACTGACTGGAAGACAGTCCTTGTCGTTGATTTCAAATGCACAGTTGTTTCCTCAATCCTTCTCTCAATATAGTCAGGTATTGAAAGACAATAAGGTTGACAAGACTTCTGACAATGCAAAAAAAGTGAACAATGTTGGACAACGAATCAAATATGCAGCAGAAAAGTTCTTTACCGAAATCGGTAGAGCCGATGAACTGAAGGGTTATGAATGGGAATTTTCACTAATTCAAAGCGAACAGTTGAATGCTTGGTGTATGCCCGGTGGAAAAGTTGCATTTTATTCAGGCATCCTACCGGTTTGTCAGAACGAAGCCGGCATAGCGGTTGTAATGGGTCACGAAGTTGCACATGCACTCGCAGGTCACAGTGCCGAACAAGTCAGCAATGCAATGGTCGCACAGGGTCTGTTGGTCGGCGGAAATGTAGCAATTTCAAACAGCGAATGGCGAAATGTTTTCAATCAGCTGTATCCAGTGGGTGCAGGTTTGACCATGCTGAAATACGGCAGAGGGATGGAGCTCGATGCAGATGAGGCAGGTCTCTATCTGATGGCGATGGCGGGTTACCCACCTCAAGAAGCCATCAATTTCTGGCAGCGAATGGAAAAAGCCACTGCAGGACAACAAACTCCACCTGAATTCCTGAGTACCCATCCCAATCCGGGCAATCGTGTGGAACAAATCAAAAAGATTATGCCTCAAGCAATGAAATACTATAACCAAAGTCCGTACAAAGAAAAATAATCTAAACAAATTTTAATATATGACAGGCATCCCAACAGGATGCCTGCCTTTTTTGATTAAATTTGGGCTTGTATTAATTCAATCCCATCTTGCCCTGAAAGGGATTTATGATAAACTCAGTTAAAAATGAAAAGAATCACAACTTTTTTAATGTTTCTGTTTGGTCTTACCGGCTCTGCACAAAGTATTGAAACCATTACCCAAAAAATTTCTGACAAAATCTGCAATTGCATGAATAGTAACATGACTTCTTATTCGGAAATCAAACCGGAATTCGACCGTTGCTATGACAAAGAATTCAATTTTATTTTTAATATGATTGACACTGAAGAACAAAAAATCATCACACAACAGGGAGCTTTGGAGAAAGTTAAGAATGGCATCATTCCAAACCTGAATGCAAACTGTAATAAAATCAGGACTTTGATTGAATCAGAGGTAGAAAATTCAATGGACGCTGAGGTTGAAAATCCCTGTCCGACAAATTTTGAAAGCAAGGATTTAGAGAAAATCGAGGAATTTGACGGAGAGATTGTTGCATTTAACGGACTTGTGACCGAAGTTCATTCATCCTACAATGACAAGCCCTATTATCAGGTGAAATTGGAAGGAGGAGAAACGATTTGGATTGCTTCACTTTTAAAAAGTGGTTATGAAATAGAGGGTAAAATTCTCAGACTTTTGGGCTATGTATCCAAGGTTGAAGATGATGAAATCGCAAAGAAATACAACCAAACTGCTTACCATGTGCTCGTCTTTTGTGTAATTGAGCTGGACAGCAAACAAATTGCCATGCTGCCCGGTTCTGAGCTTCAGGTGAAGGAATGGATCAGCGGAAGGATTCCGAAAGCAAAGGATTATTCTTCTGATTGAACAGAAACAAATTCCACTCATTTTCAATCAAAAATTGTATTTTTGAGAGATGAAAACACGAATGAAAAGCTGGGGTCTCTCCATAAAAAAGCACAAAAAATCATTCCTGAAATACCTGATTGAACTGCTCATCGTGGCTTTCGGGGTTTTTCTCGGAATCATGGTCAGCGAGAACAAAGCCAATAAAAAAGTTGAAGAAAACATCTCTCAATCAAGGTTGCTGATTATTGACGAATTGGAAGCCAACCACTTAGCATTGAGCAATGCCGTCGTTTATCATGAAAAAATCAAAAAAGGTTTTGACAGTTTGCGCATGCATTTGCCAAAGGAAATTTATTTGACACCCTACTTTTCTAACCAGCAATTTCGTCAGGAACAAATTCCGGGTTGGAACGGCATCCGAATTATTGAAGTTGAAAATGTGGCTTTTGAAAGCGCCAAAATCGGTGGGATTTTTCAAAACATGGACATCGACGAAGTTCGTCAGATTTCCGCAGTTTACCGTCAATTACAAGGCTTTTCAGAACTTGGAAATCTGATTACACAAAAAGTATTCGCTCTGAATTCCGACACCAAAACCTTGGATGTGATTGGCATATTGGAAATGCTGACCAATGATTTTCTCAATGCCGAAAAAACGCTGGTCCTTGAATTGGAACAAACCCTCCAAAAACTGAAAAATGAAAACGACTAATTATCAAAGGTACAGCGATTTTCTGTTGGCAAATCATCAAGTCAATTGAACATCAATATCAATCAATCTCCTTCTCATTACATTCATAAAAACATTGTTTCTATTTATTTACAATGGTTCATTTTACAACATACAAGAACTACACTACAAATCGACTCTTGATTTGGATTGAAGTTTTTCTATCACACCGAACCATGATTTTTAGCAACTAAATCTCCAATATTTTTTTCTGCTGAATATAAAGTCTATTTTTGCTATTTAGAATTATCCTA
>JAQVKJ010000244.1 GCA_028694715.1 Weeksellaceae bacterium
ATGATGGCAAGAAAAACATCCAAACCCAGCTGAAATGCACTTGTTCGACTAATTTTTTTGTCTGCAAAAACAGAAAAAGTATAAAAAGGATATTGTCCGGTGCCAATGATTCGGCTTTCTTGCACTCCGCTTCTGAAAAATAAATTGTAGTGAATGGTTTCAGCAGATTTTTCTTCGTTCTCTTCCTTTGGGAGATGCGTACGCTCATTCCGATGGTCAAACACATAATTTAAGCCGATGTTTGCCCCGACGGTATTGATACTGGTATTGGGAGATTTGATGGTACCGTTTGAATGATGAATCAGAAAAACACCGGCTCGGATTCCCCATCCTTCCCACAAATTTTCACGCTGAAAATTGAGCATAAAAAAAGTCGAAGGCATCCATCGGGTACTAAAGGCGTAGTTTCTGTAATTTTTTTCTTTGTCGTATGGATTGGTGTTGAATGCAATTCCCTGACCGATTCTGAGCTGTAAATTTCGTTTCAGAAAATAGAAATTGTAATGGGCAAAGAGTCCAAACAAATCCCCCAGTTCTTGGTTTTTGTTGTTCTGGTAATGAATGGTGGCTCCAAAATCGGGATAATTCAAACGAGATTCCCATTCTTTGTCGCCAAATGTTTTACGGTTGACTACCAGCATAAACCCTTCTGGATGGTCGGTAATCAGGTGTAGAATTCCTTTGCTGTGTGGCAATATGCTGCCATAATAATAATTGAACTCAGTCGTGTATTGGGGCTTGTTTTTCTGGGCATTCAACAATGTAAAGCACAAAAGCAAAAAGAACACTGATTTTTTCATAACTCATTCTGAGCAAAAATAAAAAAAACTGCCCCAAAAGGACAGTTTCTTAAAATTTCTACTGAATTTCAATTAATTCATAATCGCTTTCAATTTTTGCTCTAATTGTGATTTTGGAGCCACACCGACCACTTTGTCAACCACTTTTCCGTCCTTGAAGAAAAGCAGAGTAGGAATATTGCGGATGCCAAATTCAGCAGCGATTTCTTGGTTGTTGTCCACATCAACTTTTGCGATGACTGCCTTGTCTCCGTACTCTTTGGCCAGTTCTTCAACGGTGGGAGCAACCATTCTGCATGGTCCGCACCAAGTTGCCCAAAAATCGACCATGGCAGGTTTACCGGATTCCAGAACTTCTTTTGCGAATGTTGTATCAGTTACTTCAAGTGCCATTTTTCAATATTTTTAATTAAACTTTTTCAAAATTAGTTTAATTTAAGTGAAATGACTTCAATTTTCAATAGGATTTATCAATAGAATAATAACAAATCTATTTCAGTATAACTTTCAATTCCGGAATTTTCCTCAAATCACCCATCAGTTCTCTGCTGATATCCACCTTGAAACTTGATGAATTCATCTCGAGCTTTTGGTCGTTCGCTCTGTCTAATAACATGATTTTCAGTTTTTTATCTCCTTTGTTTTTTTTGATTGTTTGGGTCAGTGATTCAAAAACTTCATCTGACAGATGGTTCAATTTGACGGCGAGTATCAATTCTTTTGTTTCAGTATTAAGGACTTCATCCAGCAAACAAATTTTCTTGATATTCACATAAATGCGGCTTCCGGTTTGTACATTTTCATGGTTTTTAAAAATCCTTTCAGTGATTGAAATTCGCATCCCCACTGTCATATTGGGCTGCAGAAAATGTTTGAATTTCAGAAAGTCCTCGCCAAACAATTTGAATTCATACTGTTCTGAAAAATCTTCGAGGGTTAAAATACCAAACTCCCGTCCGTCTTTTGACGAAGTTTTGATTTGAGCGTCAGAAATTATTCCGGCAATATTCAGTTCCCTACCTTTGAATTTTCCCTCATTGCCCTTCAGTTGCTTGAGTCCAATGGCTGCATAGAATTTTATTTCGTCTTTGTAGTCGTTCAGAGGGTGGTTAGAGATATAGATTCCTACCACTTCTTTTTCTCGGTTAAGCCGTTGAATTGTATTCCAAGGCTGGCACACCGGCAAATTGGGTTTAACGATTTCGATTTCGTCGGCCATATTGCCAAAGAGTGAAGTTTGTGCACTGTTTTGGGATTCCTGAAAAGAGGCTCCGAACTTGATTAATTTTTCTAGATTGCTGCTTCCGCCTTCCTCATAAAAAAACTGAGCACGGTTGGATTCGAGTTGGTCAAATGCACCTGATAGCACCAGGTTTTCGAATGTTTTTTTGTTGATTTGATGCAAATCCACCCTTTGTACAAAATCAAAAATGGATTCAAACTTTCCAGCGGCCTCCCGCTCAGCAATGATGGCTTCAATCGCATTGCTGCCAACGCCTTTCACAGCCCCCATTCCAAACCGGATTGCGCCTTCGCTGTTGACCGAAAAATAGTAACTGCTTTCGTTGATATCAGGCCCCAAAACAGGGATTCCGATGGAGCGGCATTCCTCCATATTGAAACTTACATCTTTGATGTTGTTCATGTTGTTGCTCAGAACAGAAGCCATGAATTCGGCTGGATAATGGGCTTTCAGATAACCGGTTTGATAGGCCACCAGCGCATAACAGGTAGAATGTGATTTATTGAATGCGTAGGAAGCGAAGGCTTCCCAATCCTGCCAGATTTTCTCTAATTTTTCTGTGGGATGATTGTTGGCTGCACCATTTTCCAGAAATTTAGGTTTCATTTTGGCCAGTACCTTTTCCTGTTTTTTGCCCATGGCTTTTCTTAGTACATCGGCTTCTCCCTTTGTAAAGCCGGCGAGTTTTTGTGAAAGCAGCATTACCTGTTCTTGATAAACGGTAATTCCGTAGGTTTCTGCCAGAAATTCTTCCATTTCGGGAAGATCGTATTCTATGGGTTCTTTGCCATGTTTTCGGGCGATGAAATTTGGGATATATTGGAGCGGGCCGGGTCGATACAGTGCGTTCATTGCAACCAAATCTTCAAATTTGTCAGGTTTGAGTTCCTGAAGGTGCTTTTGCATTCCTACCGATTCGTATTGAAAAATTCCGACAGTTTCAGCCCGTTGAAAAAGTGCGTAAGTCAGTTCGTCGTCCAAGGGAATTTCATTGATGTTGATTTTCTTTCCGTAATTTCTTTCGATTAAATCCAATGCATCATTGATGATGGTCAGGGTTCTGAGCCCCAGAAAATCCATTTTGAGCAAACCGGCACTTTCCACCACTGAGTTGTCGAATTGGGTAATCAACAGTTCCGAATCTTTAGCGACAGCCACCGGGACCATTTGTCTGATGTCTTTGGGAGTAATGATGACCCCGCAGGCATGCACCCCCGTGTTTCTGAGAGAGCCTTCGATGACTTTTGCCTGTCGAAGGGTTTCGCCTTCCAGATTGTCATGTTGTGCATTTTTCTTCAATTCTAGTGCGTCATTGAGTTCGTCACCATTGAGTTTTGATT
>JAQVKJ010000245.1 GCA_028694715.1 Weeksellaceae bacterium
GTGATTTCTCCTTTGAGGTTTATTTTCAGTCCGTTGCTGAGTTTGGGTGCAATCAGCAATAAAGCAGAAACAAATTGGCTGCTCACTCCCGATTCGAGTGATATTTCGTTTTTTTTAATTTTTTTTCCTTTGATTTTTAGGGGTGGAAAACCTTCTTTTTCGGTGTAAGAAATTTCTGTTCCCAGTGCATTCAGTGCGTCCACGAGAATGCCGATGGGTCTCTGTTTCATTCGGTGAGAGCCGCTGAGAAGGATTTTGCGCCCTTGGTTTATTGAAAAATACGCAGTCAGAAAACGCATGGCGGTTCCGGCGTGGTGGATGTTGATTTCGTCAGAAACTGATTCCAGTGCTTTTTTCATCAATTGGGTGTCTTCTGCCTCCGAAAGATTGTGAATTCTGAAAGGTCGGTCATAAAGCGATTGAAGAATCAGCAGCCGATTGCTTTCACTTTTGGAACCGGGGATCTGAATTTCAGCCGAAGGACACAGCTTCATTTGTTTTAGCCTCAAAATCTCACTCATGAAATTGTAAATAATCGAGTTGGAATAACGAAATACAAGGTATCAAAAAAGCCGGAATTCAACATATCCGGCTTGATTTTATTTGAGTTTTTTGTTTTGTAGGTGTCGTTCATGATCCCTTTCTGTTTTCAGTTGCATTTTTTTGTAGAATGCACTTTCCAGATCCACCCCTGTTTGATTGGCCAGGCAGAGGCATACAAAAATAACATCGGCCAGTTCTTCACCAAGGTCTTTTGATTGATCCGATTCTTTTTCTGATTGTTCACCATATCTTCTTGCGATGATCCTCGCCACCTCACCAACTTCCTCGGTGAGCTGTGCCATGTTGGTCAGTTCGTTGAAATATCGGACGCCATGGGTCTTGATCCAGTCGTCCACATCTTTTTGCAATACTTTTAGACTCATCATTTATTCTTTTACCAGCACCAGCTGTTGTGCTTCTGCTGCAATTTGTTGGTTTTCAAGATTTCTGATGTGCTGGTAATAATCAGAGGGAAGTGAGCTGTGGTTGAGTTGGGAAACGGTTAAAACTATCAGATAACCACCCTCTTCCTTTACCTGGTAGGCATAAGCTGCAACATCGCCTTGAACAACATGTTGTTTTTGCTCTGGAAGGCTTTCTGTTTTGTAACCTTGTGGCAATTTGATTTTGATGATTTTGGTTTCGTTCATTGCTGTGCCGAATTCCAGCGGATAAGTTCTGCTTTCTTGTGTGAACGAACTTTTGACCAGTTGCTCAAACAGCATCGGATTGATGATAATTTTATTACCCACTACATTGCCCAAGGATAGGTCAGTGAATTTGAAACTGTATCTTGAGATGCCTTTTTCATCGTTTTCATCGATTTTGAATCCATCAATGTCAAAATTATAATTTTTCAAATACTGTTTTTCAAACTTCTTAGGGTCATCTGTTCTGTCCATTTTGTCATTCATGGCAAAATACGCGTCTCTGATTTCCGAAAAATTCCCGCTGATACTTCCGTCGGGCGATAGTTCGGCATTGATTTGTATTTTGTTGCTACTGAGTGAATAATTGGTCAATGGAATTTCTTGTACTCCATTTTCTGTTACTCTGAAACCTCTGTGGTTGAGATCTCTTAATGGAAGCATATTGATGTCGCTGAGTTTTTCGGTGGCGTCCATCAGGAAGAGTTTATCGTTGATGATGACACTTGCAATCACAAAGTTCAAACTGCTTCGTGACGGAAAAGAATAATTGATAATCAGATTATTGGTCGTGCTCAAGAGTACAGGAGCTGCATCCAATCCGGCTTTTTGTAGCATTGAAACGAGCAGCAGATTGATGTCGGCAGAATTTCCTGTTTTGTTTTTGAAAGTTTGACGAAGTCCATTTTCGGGTATGATGGAATTAAATCGATCCCATGTGAAGTTGCTTTTTACGAAGTTGAAAATCATGGAAGCGTTTTCAAAGGGTGTTTTGTCGCTGGCAATCAATCCGTTCACTGTTTCATCCAGAAATGAGTTTCCTTTGAGCTGACCACCAAAATTTGAACTCTCCATCAGGTCTTTTCCGATTTGTGCCCAAGTGGTCGAAAAATTTTGTGTAAGTATGCCCGGATGCTCCAATTTCATCATTTCAAAACGGATGGAGGCTTTCATATTGTTGCTGTTCAGCACATAAGGCTCGTTCTTGATGGAGGGGATGTTTTCTAAGGAGTATTCAATTATGCTTTCGGTGTAGTCGTTCTGAAAGTTTGTAGTCCTGTCGTTCTTTACTTTTGGAATGAGTCCACCTCTGTAATCGTTGCTGTAAACAATCAGTTCGGGCGCAATCAGTTTGTAGGAACTGTATTGTACGGGAATGTCCCTCTGAAAGAACCATCTACCCAAGTCAAAAATAAAAGGGGTGTCAATGACATACCTGTATTCGATGACTGAGCCGTTTTGCACATTTGGGAAAGTCAGTGTTTTGGTTTCCCAGTATTTGTTTTTTCGGTCGCTGAAGATGTCAGCGTTTCTCACTCTTGTACTGACTACTTTTCCGTTCTCCAAGTTGGCAGTAGCGGCTTTGAATTCGATGGTTTTCTCGCGGTCACTGCCTGAAATGTACAAGGGGATTTCAATTTTGAGCAATTCGTCATCTGCCCTGTTTTTGTCATAAATTTTAATTCTACCTTCTACGGTTTTGTTGGCCTTGAACTTCCGTTCACTGATTGAGTATTCTAAGTTTACCACCGATGTTTCATAAATAACTTCAGCCGCAGCATCCGGTTCCAATTGACTTTTTTCTGACAAAACTTCCTCCTTCGAAATTTTCCCGTACCGAAAGTCTTGGGCCACCAATGTGGTGAAAGAGATTCCCAATAGTAATGTAAATAAATGTTTCATATCAAAATTATTTTCTTTCCAATAATATTTTTGAGTTGTCTAAAGAGGATACTATGCGTATAAATTCTACATAATCATTAAATTCTTCCTTCTTGTAAACACCGTCTTTGACGGTCAGTTTTCTTTGAACCCTTAGGCTACCGTCCTGATTTTCTTTGACCGAAAGCAGGTAGCTACCAAAGCGATCCAGAAGAACAATGTCATTAAACTTTTCGTTCAAATGGTATCCAGAAGGTGGATTGAGTACAAAATCAATCTCATCCGTATAACCGAATCTGACTTCAAAAGGGTGTTTTCTGTCTTTGGTTTTTTTGAGCGATGAGCTGTGTCTTCCTGCGGGCAGTAAGTTGAGCATAAGGCTGTTGCCAACTACAGAAGCGTAGTTCTCTGCATCCATGCTGACGGAGGTAGTAAACACTGCATTGTGCCGGTCATTCTCAAAGTCATAGCTATTAAGATTCAGATTGGGCAGGTGGTTGTATTGCTTTCTCAAAG
>JAQVKJ010000246.1 GCA_028694715.1 Weeksellaceae bacterium
TTTGTTCGTCTGACAGTATGGAAATCTTTGGTTCGTCCTTTTTAATCAAGTTGCTGATGTGGTCAGCGTCCACCCGAGCAAATGCAATCTTCTCTTTGGTGTATTCCATCTTTTGAATGAAATGTGCCGCAATGGGCGAATCCATCAACAAAACCTCGTATGACTTTTCCTGTGCCGACTGAATGTACGCATCCTGAGCGTCTTTGTCAGTAGTATAAAGCAGCACAAGTTTGCCGTCTTTGTCCGTTTGGTTGTCTTTGATTTTCTCGTTCAGCTCGTCCCAAGTGTGAAACTGACCGTCAACATTGGGATAAAGCATGAATTTATCGGTTTTTTCAGCAAATTTATCATCAGAAATCACTCCGTATTCCAGCACCACTTTGATGTCGTTCCATTTCTTCTGAAAATCCTCTCGCTGGTTTTTCAAAAGCGAAACCATTTTATCGGCAACTTTTTTACTGATATAATTAGAAATCTTTTTCACCGCTCCATCGGCTTGCAAATATGACCTCGACACATTGAGCGGAATATCGGGCGAATCAATCACGCCTCTGAGCAACATCAGAAAATCAGGAACAATTCCTTTGACCTCATCGGTGACAAACACCTGATTTTGGTACAATTGAATTTTGTCTTTGTCGATATTGATATTGTTGCCCAGTTTGGGAAAGAACAAAATACCGGTCAACTGAAACGGATAATCCACATTCAGGTGAATCCAGAAAAGCGGTTCGTCAAACTGTCCGGGGTACAATTCCCTATAAAAATCCAGATAATCCTCGTCTTTTAATTCAGTAGGCTTTTTGACCCAAGCCGGAGAAGTATTATTGACAATATTGTCCACTTCAACGGTCTCAGCCACTGCATCTTCGTCTGCGTCTTCTGGCAGCGGAAGCGTTTCTGTTCGGGTTCCGAATTTGATGGGAATCTGATTGAATTTACTGTATTTCTGCAAAAGTTCTCTGATTCTGTAATCCTCCAAAAACTCTTTGGAATCTTTTGCTATGTGCAGAATAATTTCGGTTCCCCTCTCCTTTTTGTCGGTTTCTTCAAGCGTGAATTCCGGACTACCGTCACAAACCCAGTGCATTGCTGGCTCGTCTTTGTATGATTTGGTAATGATTTCCACCTTGTCGGCCACCATGAAAGACGAATAAAAGCCAAGCCCGAAATGACCGATAATGCCCGCATCTGCAGCCGTATCCTTGTATTTGTTCAAGAACTCTTCGGCCCCCGAAAAAGCAACTTCATTGATGTACTTTTCGACTTCTTCGCCCGTCATTCCGATGCCCTGATCGATGATGTGAAGCGTTTTTTTCTTTTTGTCAATTTTCACTTCAATCAAAGGATTCCCATACTCCACCTTTGCTTCACCAATCTGGGTCAGATGTTTCAATTTGATGGTGGCATCGGTGGCATTGGAAATCAATTCTCTTAAAAAAATCTCATGATCACTATACAAAAATTTCTTAATCAGTGGAAAAATATTCTCTACCGATACATTGATATTTCCTTTGGCCATAATAATATTGATTTGCCCCTTAGTGTCAAAAAAAATACCATCAGACAGATGGGTGACAAAATGTCTTTTCTTTTGGTGACACTACCCCATCAACTGACGCAATAAAACCAATGGATTAATTTATTCAAAAAACTGTCCTTCTTTATGATTGTTGGTAATGTATCGAATCAAGAAATGAGCGTTTGTTTTTTCAAACAGAATGTACCAAGTGGTTCTTTGGTTTCTGTTGTAAGAAATGTAAAACAAATTTTTTCCGTATTTGGAAAAATAAGCAGGTGCCTTTTTGTGAGGGAAAGTATGGATGTTTTTGAGGATAAACACTATAATATCATCAATGTACTTATCAGCAGTTTCAACAAAGGAAAAGTACTCCTTGTCAAAAAGAAGCTTTGCCAAGTCATACAAGTAAGACAACGCAAGATTATCAAATTTTACTTCTCTCATTAAATATTTTACGAATCATTTTCTTTGATTCCGCTAAAAATTCTTCGGGAGTTAGCGCCTCTTCCCAACCTTCCGGTGGTTGCGAATATCCTATTTTATCCAATAAAGGCCGCAATTCCTCGGCGTATTGCTCCAAATCAAATCGAACATAACGATCTTTGCCATTGGCATCTTTTTCAAATGTTACACCTTTCATATTCGATAAGTTTAATGAATCTTAAGAGACAAATATACTAAAATAACATGAAAAACACCTTCTTCCTCACCCGTCAAAATCCAAAAATTTACGCTTATTCCGATAGTCGTTTTCCGAATTGTCTAAAAATCGGTTATACCACCAAAACCGCTGAAGAAAGAGTGCGGGAGCAATATCCGGTAAAGCTACCTAATCAAAGTTGGGAAATCCTTTTGGAAGAAAATGCCATTCGGGAGGATGAATTCATCAATTAAAATAATAAAATCCCTATATTTGTCTTTCCCTATGACTTAAAACAATCACTACATACTTTATAATTTAACGCAACAACCTCGTTTTGAGGTTGTTAATTGTATAATTAAAAATTTAAAGTATGTTTTCAAAATTCCAAGTGCATTTTACGCACGCAAAAGACGGTTATCTTTATTATGAAATTCAATACGGTAATATCTTTTTCAAAAATGAATTCGATACTGCTTTTGATCCAATTATGGATTTAAAAAATTGGTTGGAAGAAATTTCAAGAGGTCTTGAAAATCAAAATACGATTAGGATTGAAAACGGTGGAGAATTAATTCATTTTCTTTTCAAAGAAGTACAAAACAAAGGTTTCCTTTTCCTGAGTGATTATCATCCCAACAAACCGATTTTGCAAATTCCGACAACCCGAAAGGAATTGGTTCGGAATTTTTATAGGGCGGTTATCGATTTTTCCAATTCACCAAAATACGAACCCAAAGAGTGGGAAAGGATTTACTTAAAAGACCTACTTTGTAGACACTTCGGCGGAGTGAATGAGGAAGTTTTGGTAAAAATGCTATTGTGTATGAACCGTGAAAACTTATTGAAGGTTCTCTTTAAAACTAAAAAATGGTCTGTGTCCTATCAGTTCAAAGCGAATCGTATCAAATACATTGACTCGCATTATTTTGCCAATCATTTTATGAATGCCCTTCCCAAAAATTATGATGAACTGTCCGAATTAGAAAAGGAAGAAATCATTCTGCACTGGCTCAATCAGGTAGTAAACCAAAACAATTGGAATGGAATGTCTTTGAGAAATTTCAAGTCTGAACAGATTGAAAGATTTTTGCAGACTTGAAATTAATTGGATTTATTAAATAGAAATCCTAACATTCTCATTTAAACTAAAAAAAGAACAAAACTCACTTCCCTACCATCCCTGGCGCCGTGACAGC
>JAQVKJ010000247.1 GCA_028694715.1 Weeksellaceae bacterium
CCCATCTTTATAATCGAAAAATTGAAATTCAAAACCAAACTTACAACCCAATTCTTATTCTTTCAAAATAAACGAATTCAAAGTATATTAGCAAAATGATTCAAAACCGGTTGTATTTTTTTATATCTTTGTTTATCAACGTATTAATTTCGGGGTGTAATTCAAAAACCGAAGTGGATGACAGCCTGATTTTCAGACTGAACCGTTACGACAATATCTCCTCGCTCGACCCGGCTTTTGCAAGAACCCAAGCCAATAATTGGGTTTGCAACCTGATGTACAACAGCTTGGTAAAATTAGATGACAGCCTGCAAATCGTGCCAGATATCGCCAAAAGTTGGACGATTTCTGAAGATGCAAAAATCTATACTTTTACTTTAAGAAACGATGTGTATTTTCATAAAAATCAAATATTTGGGGAAGATTCAACAAGAACTGTAAAGGCTTCTGATTTTGAATACAGTTTCCAAAGGTTGATTGAGCCCGAAGTCGGTGGTGCAGGCAGCTGGGTATTGAACAATGTGGAAAATTTCAAAGCAATCAACGACAGTGTTTTTCAAATCAATCTAAAAGAAGCCTTCCCTCCTTTTTTGGGTTTGCTCAGTATGAAATATTGTTCGGTCGTACCAAAAGAAATGTTTGAAAAGGGCCAAGAAGAATTTCGAAAACATCCGATTGGTACCGGTCCTTTTCAATTCAAACTTTGGGAAGACAATATCAAATTGGTTTTTAGAAAAAATCCTTTGTATTTCGAGAAAGACGAAGAGGGCAATGCTTTGCCATATTTGGAAGCGGTTGCCATGACTTTTCTGCCCGAAAAACACAGTGAATTTCTGCAATTAATTCAGGGAAATGTTGACATGATGGCGGATTTGGATCCTTCCTACAAAAACGAAATTCTGACTGCCACGGGAGAATTAAATCCCAAATACAAACACATCATAGATTTGCACAAATATGATTATTTGAGTACGGTTTATCTCTGTTTTTATTTGGACGGAAATGATGCCGTGGACGAGCGGTTGCGTAAGGCCATCAATTACGGCATCGATAAACAGAAAATGGTCAAATACATGATGAACGGTGTAGCCAATGTGGCCGAAGGAGGTTTCATTCCCAAAGGCCTGCCCGGTCACAATCCCGAAGCAGGTTACACTTATCAACCCCAAAAAGCCAGGGCCTTGATTGCGGATTACATTGAAGAAAACGAAAAACTTCCTGTCATTCAACTGACTACCGTGCAGGAATACGCCGATATTTGCGAATACATACAGGCGCAGCTCGCAAAAGTAGGATTGACACTGAGCATCAATGTAGTACCGGGACCCACAATGCGCGACGGAAAAGCCACCGGGAAATTCGCTTTTTTTAGAGCCAATTGGGGAGCCGATTATCCGGACGCAGAAAATTTCCTGTCGCTCTATTACAGCAAAAACTTTGCACCTGAGGGACCGAATTATTCACATTATAACAATGAAAAATTCGATGAGTTGTACCTGAATTCATTCAAAATCACTGATGAGAAAAAACGAGAAATCATTTATGCCGAAATGGATAAACTGATGATGGAAGCTGCGCCAGTCGTGCCTTTGTTTTATGACCAGACAAGTATTTTTCTCCAAAAAAATGTGAGAAATTTCCACATGAGTCCGGTCAAATTATTAGATTTAACAAGAGTTTATAAAACCAAATAAAATGCCTCAAAATACAAGAAAATCAGATTTAAGCAATCCGGCGATGAATATACCAGAAATCAACCTGAAACGGGTGGTCATCATCGGTGGAGGATTTGCAGGTTTGAACATCGCCAAGAATCTTTCGGGCAAAGACTTTCAAATCGTTATGCTCGACAAACACAACTACCACACATTCCAACCACTGCTCTATCAAGTCGCAACTGCAGGTCTGGAACCCGACTCGATTGCCCACGCAATTCGACAGATTTTTACAAAAAAAGAAAACTTCTATTTCAGAATCGCTGATGTAAAAGAAATTGACCCCGAAAATAAAACCATCATAACACCCATCGGTAACATTTTTTATGACTATCTGATCATCGCAACCGGTTCTGAAACCAATTATTACGGCAATGAAAACATTAGAAAATATTCAATGCCGATGAAAACCATTCCGGAAGCATTGGATTTGAGAAGTCTCGTACTCCAAAGTTTGGAAGCCGCTTTGCTCACCAACGATTTGGATGAAAGACAGCGATTGATGAATTTCGTCATCGTTGGCGGAGGACCTACAGGGGTTGAGCTGGCAGGAGCCTTTGGTGAACTGAAAAAACATGTTTTGCCCAATGATTATCCGGATTTGGACATCCGAAGAATGAATGTTCATCTGATTCAGGGTGCCGACCGACTGCTTCCGCCCATGTCTCAAAATGCGTCTGACAAAGCAGCCAAATATTTAGATAAATTAGGTGTTCAAGTATGGTTCAATACCTTGGTGAATGATTATGACGGAAAAATTGTAACCACAAACGACCGCAGTTTTGAAACTTCAACCATGATTTGGACAGCCGGCGTGAAGGGTGCTCTGATTCCTGGAATGGAAGGCGAAGATGTCATCGTAGGCGGCCGCTATTTGGTGGATGAATTCAACAAAATCAAAGGATTGGAAGATATTTATGCCGTTGGTGATGTTGCGCTGATGATGACACCATACAATCCCAAAGGCGACCCCATGGTGGCACAGGTAGCCATTCAGCAAGGCAAACAGCTGGCTAAAAATCTGATGGCAATCAAAGAGGGCAAATCTCCAAAACCATTCAAATACAAAGACAAAGGCTCTATGGCGACCATTGGACGCGACAAAGCAGTGGTCGATCTGCCCCATTGGAAATTTTCCGGCTGGTTCGCTTGGTTGGTTTGGATGTTTATCCACTTGGTCTCGCTCATCGGTTTCAGAAACAAAATGATTGCACTGACCAATTGGGTCGTGCAGTATTTTAGCTACAACAAAAGCGTTCGTTTGATAATTAGACCCTACACAAAAGGTGAAGCCGCTCCGAGGGAGTGAAAGTAGAAGTTTGAAGTTTTTTAGGAATGAATAAATTACAATGCATTCTAAATCAACACATTAATATAGATATGAGAAAATGATTCATCTTCCCCATTCCGTTCTCGAACTCGCTGCTGTGAATCAAGGATTTGATGCAAAAACCGCCATCGAAAACAGCATGCGCGTAGCCGAACTCGTTGGCCAAAAAGGTTTCAAACGAATCTGGTTTGCAGAACACCACAATATGCCGCACATCGCAAGTTCTGCCACTGTGCTGTTGATTCAACTCGCCGCAACAAGAACCAAAAACATCCGAGTGGGTTCGGGTGGAATCATGTTGCCCAATCA
>JAQVKJ010000007.1 GCA_028694715.1 Weeksellaceae bacterium
GGAGGAATGGGTTTTTTCCTTGTTCATAGATTTGAGGCAACAAATTATCCAAGCGATAAAATTCAACAGGCGAAACAAAAGCAAAGACACCTTGATGGTTTTTTCTGGTCAATCGATTCAGCTTTTCTACTGGAACATATTGTACCTGAATATCGTATTGGTTGATTAGTTTTCTTAATTCCGAAAAAATTTCGCCTTGAAGCCCCTTTTGTACAAAAAGTTTGTCAATTGTTTTCCCTGCTTGTACGGCTTCTATGATGGGTCTAAGCCCAAATATTCCCTTCTCATTTTCTTTCATCCTACAAATATAATTTTATTCTGTCACTGTAAGTGAATTACGGTGGGAAAGCTGAGCGATGAAAATCAGTTCAGGTTTTTGGATGTTCAACATATGTAGATATCTTAATTAGGTTAATCATGAATTTTCTTCGAAATTTGTGAAAAAATAATCAAAGAATTATGCAGCAATATCTGGATTTTGCCCGGTATGTAATGGAAAATGGAACATTGAAACCAGACAGAACTGGTACGGGCACCAAAAGCGTGTTTGGTTATCAGATGCGTTTCAATTTGGAGGAGGGCTTTCCGATGGTGACGACCAAAAAGCTGCATCTCAAATCCATCATTCATGAATTGCTTTGGTTTTTGAAAGGAGATACCAATGTGAAATATCTACAGGACAAGGGTGTAAGAATTTGGAACGAATGGGCGGATGAGAATGGCGAGTTGGGGCCGGTTTATGGTCATCAGTGGCGAAGCTGGGGAAAACAGGATGGGACTTCGATTGACCAGATAAAAATGGTGGTTGACCAAATCAAAAACAATCCCGATTCAAGGAGAATCATCGTTTCTGCATGGAATGTGGGAGAAATAGAGCAAATGGCTCTTGCTCCTTGTCATGCTTTTTTTCAGTTTTATGTGGTTGACGGAAAGTTGTCACTTCAACTCTATCAGCGAAGTGCAGATATCTTTCTGGGCGTGCCTTTCAACATTGCTTCTTATGCGCTTTTGCTCAAAATGATGGCACAAGTTTGCGGTTTGAAAGAAGGAGACTTTGTGCACACTTTTGGAGACGCACATATTTATGCCAATCATTTTGAACAGATTCAACTTCAGTTGAGTCGCGAACCCAGAAAATTGCCGACTATGAAAATCAATCCTGAAGTCAAAGATATTTTCGACTTTAAATTTGATGATTTTGAACTTCAAAATTATGAGCCTTGGCCACACATCAAAGGAGAAGTAGCTGTCTGAAATATTCGTCCAATGAAAGTGTTTTGGACGCTTGATTAAAATTAATTTTAGCGGTTGATTTTTGGAGTATGATCCTGAGCAGACACCATAAAAGCCGAGAAGATGGATTCTCTAATTAGTTGAGATGAATTAACTCGTAGAAAGATAGAAAAAACAAAGCCTGCATAAAATAATGCAGGCTTTGGTAAATATATGGGGAGATTTATTAATTCAGAATGTATTTGAATCCAAGGCTGAATCTACCGGCTTCAATGTTTGAATCATTGGTCAGATTCCACCAAGGTTTCCAGTCAAAATGGAAGCCGAGCGGAACGGTCGGAATCTTGTATTCCAAACCCACTGCCGGACGAATAGCAAAATAAGTGCTGTCACCGGGGCCGTCTATAAATGAAAGCTGAGGACCTACTCCAACATACCATCCAAGACCCGAACCTGCAAATTTCTGATTGTAAGAATAATCAACGCCAATTGTTGTCATGTGGTTGCCAAACAAAACCTGTGCGTTAACAGCATTGTCGCTGTTAAAAAAGTGTTTGTACTGAGGCCCTACCAATGTTGCGCCGTCTCCCAAATCAATACCAAGTCCAATGGCATTGTTGTAAGTTTGTGCATTTGAAAACTGAATTCCTGTCATAAACAGCAAACCCAAGAGCACAATTGAAAATGTCTTTTTCATAATTTTTGTTTTTGAATAGTCACTTTTTAGCAAAATTTAAGCCAATTGAGTTTTTATTTTTGAATGAAATTTGTCCGAACTTTCTTGTTTGCAGAAAATCAGTGAGTTGTCAATACGATTTTTTTGGTAAAATCTTAACATATCAACAGCCATAAGGACATACAATTTTTATAATTTTGGCTGATTCCATTCATTGGGAATACAAATTGTTAGAAATCAAACCAATTCCAATTTTAATTCAAATATGAAGAATGTTTTTTTATTTGTTGTTCAGTTTTTCTGTCTCTCCGTAATTGGCTTCGGACAGACAACAGAAACCCTTCCACCGAGCTACCGTGAAAATCAGTCCAATCAGCTTGATGTTTATCGGGCTGAGGCAGAAAGGATTAACAATTTAATTCACACCAAACTCGATTTGAAATTTAGTTTCGAAAAAGAGGAAGTATATGGTGAAGCCTGGCTGACTCTGAAACCTCATTTCTATGAAACCAAAGAATTGACACTTGACACCAAAGCCATGTTGATTCATGAAGTTGAACTTGTACAAGGGAATTCAAAAAAGAAATTGAACTTTACCAATGATGATTTTAAATTATATATCCATTTGGATAAAACTTACAATAGAAACCAGGAATATACGGTTTACATCAAATACACCGCTCGCCCAAATGAAGTGAAAGAACCCGGCGGTTCAGCCATTTCGGCTGCCAAAGGCGTTTATTTTATCAATCCCAGAGGTGAGGAAACCGATAAACCAACTCAAATCTGGACACAAGGAGAACCCTCTTCCAACTCTGTCTGGTTCCCGACCATAGACGAATTCAACCAAAAAACCTCACAAGAACTTTATCTGACCGTGCCTGACAAATATGTAACATTGTCTAATGGTGAGTTAAAAAAGCAAACCAACAATCCAGACGGTACCCGAACTGATTACTGGAATTTCAGTCAAAAACATGCGCCTTATCTTTTCTTCTTTGGTGTGGGTGATTTTGCCATTGTGAAAGACAGCTGGAAAGGCAAGGAAGTAAGTTATTATGTGGAACATGAATATGAACCTTATGCCAGACAGATTTTTGGTGATACACCCGAGATGATTCAGTTTTTCTCCGATTTATTGAATTATGAATATCCCTGGAACAAATACTCACAAATAGTGGGCAGAGATTATATCAGTGGCGCAATGGAAAACACAACAGCGGTGATGCATTTGGAAAGAGCACAACAGAAACCCGGTCAATTGATAGATGGAAATATATGGGAGGGAACCATCGCTCACGAACTTTTTCACCATTGGTTCGGCGATTTAGTGACCATGGAAAGCCCGGCCAATATTACCGTGAACGAATCTTTTGCCAATTATTCAGAATACCTTTGGTTTGAACACAAATACGGCAAAGACAAAGCAGAGGAAGACCGCTACGACGATTTGAACAGTTATTTTGAAGACCCATCCAATTTCTTCAAAAATTTGGTGCGCTATCACTACCGTACCAAAGACGATATTTTTGACCGTGTTTCTTATGAAAAAGGCGGAAAGGGAGTTTTGCATATGCTCAGAAATTATCTGGGCGATGACGCTTTCTTTGCCGGACTGAACAAATATCTGAAAACTTATGAATACGGCACTGCCGAAGCAGACCAACTCAGGCTGGTTTTGGAATCAGTGAGCGGAAGAGATTTGCATTGGTTCTTTGACCAATGGTATTTTTCGAACGGACATCCCAAAATGAATGTGGCTTATGATTATGATGCAACTTCACGAAAAGTAAAAGTAACAGTGGTTCAAACACAGAGCAATTATTTTGAATTTCCCTTTGCCATTGATGTCATCATTGATGGCAAAGCCAAAAGACATTTCGTTTGGGTAGCAAAAAAGAAGGAAAATGTGTACGAATTGGATGCAGATAAATCGCCACAAGTGGTAGTACCGAATGCCGACCAAGTCACTCTTTGTGAAATCAATGACACCAAATCTACAGAGGCCTTTGCAGCCCAGTATAAATACGGAACCGACAATGTAATTACCCGAATTCTGGCACTTAAAAAGCTCTCTGATGCTCAGTCAACAAGTGAGACGGCTTTGAATATTTTGATTGACGGACTGAACGATTCTTATGAGGGTATCAGAAGAAAAACGATTCAGTTTTTGGACGCACAAGACGCCAAAGTCAAATCTAAAGCCATGCCTGTTTTGATAAAATTAGCAGATTCAGACCCTAAAACTGCAGTCAGAGCAGCTGCACTGAACAAACTTAATCAAATGGGATTGAACGATGTATCAATCTTTGAGAAAGGTCTGAAAAGTGAATCCTACAATGTGCAATCTGCTGCGGTGACAGGCATCATTAAAAATCAACCACAAAGAGCTGAGGAATTTTCGAATCTACCAAATGAAGTATTGGAATCAAGTCCGGAACTGATTGGAGAATTACTACAAAGCTGGATGGCTGAGAATGATCAATCCAAATTGAAAGTTGCTGCAGATGCGGTCGCCTTTTATTTTTTCACTCAATTCGAAAACCCGACCCTCGGTGCCAAGTTGGAAAAAGGATTTAACTGGGTACTCAGCAACGACGACATTGGTTCCACCAAAAAAATTGCCGACACCTATACTCAGGTATATAGGTATTACGCCAAAGACAATCCCCAATTGGGTGTTGTGCTGAAAAACATGATTGACAAAGCAATTGAGCTGAAAGTGAAGGCCAACAGAGAAAATCCTTCTTCAACCTATGAAATGCAAATAAATCTGCTGATGAATACCAAAGAATTGATGAAATGACACTTTTTTAAACCTGATTAAACAATTAAAATGATAACCCTTGTTGCAGCAAAAAACGAAAAAAATGTGATTGGTGATGACAATCAGCTGATTTGGCATCTGCCCAATGATCTGAAGCATTTCAAACAAATTACCACCGGCCATCCCGTCATCATGGGAAGACTGACTTTTGAATCCATGGGGGGGCCATTGCCCAATCGCACCAATATTGTGATTACCCGTAACAAAGACTGGAATGCTGAGGGCGTCATTGTGGTTCATTCACTCCAATCAGCTGTTGAAAAAGCATATGAACTTGACGAAGAAGTTTTCGTTATCGGTGGTGGGCAAATCTACAATCAAGCCATAGAAATTGCCGATGTGATTGAACTCACTGAAGTCTATAATCAGGCTGAAGGAGAAACATATTTTCCATTCATCGACCCTGAAGTTTGGCAATTGGTTTCAAAACTGAATTTCACCAAGGACGAAAAGCATCCGTTTGATTATTCCTTTGTCAGGTACGAAAGGAGGAAAGACTGATTTTTTCTGAATCAACCGCTGGTGCTCAATAGCGTAAATGGGAAATATGGCAGATTTCTGACCAACATGAAAAGCAGAAGGACGAATATAAAAATCAGAGCCATTTTATTGGAGAACCAAAACGATTTTGGAAATGTTTTTCCAGTGATAAATTGTCTAATACTAAAGAAAATCAACACCAAAGCATAGGGAAAGATAAGTACAAAAAGTGCATTGTATTTCAGCGCACTTAGCACATCAAAATGAAGCAACTGATGCAATGCCCGCTGACCACCACAGCCGGCGCAATCCCAACCGGTCACTGACTTGAAAGTGCAACTGAGGTATAAGTTTTTGGTATCTGCCGGGTCAAATAAATAAAAATAAGACATGCCTGCCACAGCTGCGAGAACAACTGCGGCAGTGCTTATCTTTTTCTTATCGATGCTGTAAATCATTGGTCGAATCCGTATTCAGACATGGTTTGTTGTACATATTCCATATAAGCTCCAAGGCCTCCGAAAGCCATAATGGAGATGATGTTGAGAAGGATCCCCAATACGCCCAGACCGATGGCAATATAGCTCATTGTTTTTGCGGATTTGGCTGCAGACGCCGCACCCATATAATCACCTGCATTGAATTTGTTATTGACGCTGTTGGCTTGAACGATGCCGATGATACCGATGATCAATCCAATGCAACAAGGAGAGCAAAGCCCCAATATTGTACCGATGATTGCCAGCGTCATATTGGATGGCGGCGGATTCATTGGTTGTTCAAATTCTTTCATTGATTCTGTTGTTTCCATAATTTTTTTTGTTTTAATTAATACGAATATAAGTGTTTTGAATATTTATTCTGTGGATTGGATGGTTTCGGGTTTGTGCTTGTATTTGAATACAATGGCAAACAATACTGCTACCACCAACGAATAAATTGCAAAAATTGTCCACGAAGTTTTCCAGCCCTCAAGTCTCAAAAGGGGCTCGGATTGTGAAAAAACATAATGATTAACGACAGCACCTGCAGCCAACATTCCTAAGGTTGCACCGAATCCGTTGGTCATCATCATAAACAATCCCTGTGCACTCGAACGAATTTCCTTGCCAGTTTCTTTGTCCACAAACAAGGAACCAGAAACATTAAAGAAATCAAAGGCGACTCCGTAAACAACCATTGACAAAACAAACATCCAAACGCCTGGACCTGGATCGCCGGTAGCAAAGAGTGCAAAACGCAGAAACCATGCGAACATCGCTATCAACATTACTTTTTTGATGCCGAATTTTTTGAGGAAAAACGAAATCAGCAAAATACAAACCGCTTCGGACAATTGTGAGAGCGAAATCAGTGCATTTGCGTTATTGGCACCCCAGGTGTCTTGATAACCAGGAATGCCTTTGTAGCTGGTTATGAATGGGTTGGCATATCCATTGGTGATTTGCAAAGAGACGCCGAGCAGCATCGAAAAAATAAAGAAAATCGCCATTTTCTTCTCTTTGAACAAGCTGAATGCATTCAGCCCAAGTGCTTCAGACAATGATTTCTTCTCTCTTGATGAACTCACTCCCACATTGGGAAGGGTGAATGAATAAATCATTAATACAAATCCCAGCACAGCCGAAACATAAAATTGGGCGTAACTGTATTGAAAACTTGGGAAATTTATTTGGTTTGAAAAATTTAAACTGAACCGACCATCTTGTATGCCCGCAAAATTGACGAACAACATGGCAATGATAAAGCCTATCGTCCTTAATGTCCGTATGGGTGGAAAATCCCGTATGGTATCGAAACCATTGTTGGTCAATACTGCGTAGGCCACTGAATTTGACAGTGCGATGGTGGGCATATAAAAGGCGACGCTCAATGAATAGAGCGTAAAGAGGATTGAAAACTGAGCTTCGACCCCTGTGTTCATGCCGTACCAAGCTGCCGCAAATAAAAAGAATGCAGCCAAACCATGACAGATTCCCAACAGTTTCTGAGCGGGAATCCAGCGGTCTGCAACGATGCCGAGCAATGCCGGCATAAAAATAGAGACAATCCCTTGCATGGCATAAAAAAGCCCGATTTCAGCTCCCATCCCAATGGAACTGAGATAATTTCCCATCGAGGTAAGATAAGCTCCCCACACAGCAAACTGTAGGAAGTTCATCACGGTCAATCTTAATTTGATTTGCATCTTATGTTTTGGTGAGTTTGTTTATCGTTTGTCTAATTCGTCCCGAATCCGTGCTGCCAGTTCATAATCCTCGTTTTTGACAGCCTCTTTCAGGTCTTTTTCAAGCTCGGCTTTGGTTTTTGATTTAAAATCGTATTTTGATTTTTGTTCCTTTACTTCCTTTTCAATTTCCTGTATGGCTTTGGCGATGTTCTGTTCTTCCTTTTCCTGAACTTCAAGGTGGATTCCGGCTTTTTCTATCACTGGCTCAAGCGCGTAAATAGGTGCATCAAACCGAATGGCAAGTGCAATCGCGTCCGAAGTTCTTGAATCAATTTCCTGCTGATGGCCATCGTTGTCTTCAATCAGAATATTGGAGTAAAAAACACCGTCTTCAAGTTTGTGGATGTATATGCCTTTGACCCAAAACGAAAAAGCTTTTGCAATTGAAACAAACAAATCATGTGTCAGTGGCCGGGGTGTATGTATGTCTTTTTCCAAGGCAAGGGCGATCGCCTGTGCTTCAAAACTGCCAATGATGATGGGCAGTTTTCGGTGGCCGAATTCTTCTTCCATAATCAGTGCATAGGCACCTGTCTGTGTCTGGCTGTATGAAATTCCTTTGATATGTAATTTGACCAAATTTTCCATTGAATTGTAAATCTAATAAAATCTATGGTTTGTTAAAATTTTTCTTTGATAAAAATAGGTTTATTTCCAATGATTCGTACTGTTTTTATTTTTAAACATTGATAATCAGCCACATAGTCATACTTGTAAAAAAAATCCGCCGAAAGGGGCGGATTTGAGTTTTTGGATGTTGATGGGTGATTTAGACGCCTTTGAATTTTTTTACTTCCTCAATCAGTTTTGGAAGCACTTCAAAAGCATCGCCCACAATGCCGTAATCTGCTGATTTAAAGAAAGGAGCTTCGGCATCGCTGTTGATGACGACAATGGTTTTGGATGAATTCACTCCTGCCAAGTGTTGTATGGCACCCGAAATTCCGATGGCGATGTACAAATTGGGTGAAATTGCTTTTCCTGTTTGACCGACATGTTCAGAATGTGGTCGCCAACCCATGTCTGCGACCGGTTTTGAACAAGCCGTTGCAGCACCAAGCAAATCAGATAGTTCTTCTATTGTACCCCAATTTTCAGGGCCTTTCATTCCCCGACCACCTGAGACCACAATCTCTGCGTCCTTCAAATCAATTTTATCTGTGCTAAGTTGTTCTACTTTGATTACCTTTTCTTTGACATCAGAATCGTTCAGCGAGATGCTGACTGTTTCTTCATTTCCGTCCACTGGATTTTCTTTTGTGCCGTATGCGTTTTGCAAAATGGTCAGTACCTTGCCTCCTTCATTGACTTGAACGGTTTGAATTCCTTTGCCTGAGAAAGATTTTCTTTCTGCAGTGAACGGAGAAAGATTTTTGGGTGCAGAAATCAAATTGGTTACGAGTGAGAAACCGGATTTCAGTGCAAGTATGGGGGCAAAGCTCGATGCATCTGCAGTGGCCGGTAATACTATGGTATCCCCGTCATTGAGTTCTGCAATCACTTTTGCATAGGCACCCGGCGAAAAATTCTTGAGCAATTCGCTGTTTATTTTCAATACTTTTGATGCACCGTATTTGTATAAAATTTCAGATGAATCGGTTGGGTTGATTGCAATTGCGGTTACACTTTCACCTGACTGATCTGCTATGATTTTTGCGTATGAAATTGCTTCGAACGCAGCTTTTTTATATTTTCCCTCGTGGGATTCTGCATACACTATAATTGCCATTCTATTGTATTTTTGGTGATTAAATAACTTTTGCTTCTTCGTGTAGGAGTCTGACCAATTCGCCTGGGTTGTCCTTGTCAATCATTTTTACACTTCCTCTTTCTGTGGGCTTTTGGTATCCGCTCACCGAAATTTTTGATGTGCTTTGTTCAGGCTCCACCACATTCAGAGGTTTTGTTCTTGCAGACATGATGCCACGCATGTTCGGGATTTTCAATTCAGAATCTTCTACCAATCCGTTTTGTCCGCCAATGATTACCGGTAAAGTTGCTGTTATGGTTTCTTTTCCGCTGTCTGTTTCGCGAATGGCTTCTACTGAATTCTCTTCTACTTTTAACCCCACACAACCATTGATGAAGGGATAATCCAACATTCCGGCAACAAATCCCGGTACTTCAGCGCCATTAAAATCAATGGATTCCCTACCGGCCAGTATGATGTCATAACCGCCATCCTTGGCTGCTTTTGCAATTTGTGTGGCAACAAACAATCCGTCTTTTGAATCAGCATTCACACGGATGGCATCATTGGCACCAATTGCGAGAGCCTTTCTCATTACGGGTTCTACAGAGACATCGCCAACGGTGATTACGGTTACCACAGCTCCCTGTGTTTCCTGAAGTTGTACCGCACGGGTCAGGCAATATTCATCATGTGGATTGATCACAAATTGAACTCCGCTTTTGTCCAGAGATTTGCCGTCGGGTGTGAAATTTATTTTTGCAGTGGTATCGGGTACACTGCTGATACATACTAAAATTTTCATACACTTTTACATTAGATTTTATAAGTATGTAAATTTAAAAAAAATAACTACTATGCTTGCATAATAAGTCAAGACTTTTATCATCTTTTTATCATTTTATTTTTTTCTTCTCGGATTTGTTTTTTCAATACATAGGCGGTGATCCAGATGCTGACTTCATAAAGCAAAATCAGAGGAATGGCTGCAATCAGCATGCTCATCATATCAGAAGGGGTGATGATGGCTGCTATCACGAGGATGACCACCAATGCATGCTTTCTGTATGTTCTTAAAAAATGAGGGGTGAGTATTCCCATCTTTGACAGGAAATATGCAATGACCGGAAACAGGAAAACAATTCCCATCCCCAGTAGGGTCTGCACGAACATGGAGGTGTAACTCGACAAAGTCCATTCATTTGAAATCCCGAAGGGGTTATAAATAAACAGAAACTGCACTGAAAATGGGAGCATCAGAAAATAACTGAACATCACGCCAATCAGAAAAAAGAAACTCACAGCCACTACTGTTCCATTTGCATTTTTGGCTTCATTGGGGTGAAGTCCCGGTTTGATAAATCTCCAGATTTCCCATACCACATAGGGAATGGCCAAAATAAAACCACAAATCAGTATTGCATAAATCTGTGCAGTAATCTGCCCAGAAGGTCTCAGGTTTTTCAATTCTTGGGTGTAGTCAAAGCCCGGCTCGTAAATCTGTCCAACTCCGATACTTTCGCCCATACGATTGAGCAGTTGGTATGTTGGAAAATCATATTTTAAAGGTGCCATAATAAATTTCTCACTGATTGTCCCCCAAAATACAGCACAGAGAACAGCAGCGGCAAGAATAGCAAAAATTGACCGAATCAGATGGCCTCTCAACTCAAAAATATGTCCCATGAAGGACAAATCCTTTTCACCTTTATTATTATTCATCTAACTTTCTATTCCGTGTTTCATCAATGCATGAAGGTCGAGTATGCCGAAGTAATGATTGTTCCTGTCCACTACCACAAGCTGGCCAATGTTGTAATCTCTAAGCTTGTGAAACGCATCCACTGCCTTCTCATCCTTGTATATCATTTTTGGGCTAACGGTCATCATGTCCTTTGCCTGCAGTCCTCGGATGTCCTTGTGTTTTTGCATCATTCTCCTCAGGTCGCCATCTGTGACAACGCCCATGATTTCTTTATTGTTAACGACCACAGTAATACCGTTTTTGCCCGACGAAATTGAGTCAATCACCTCGAAAACCGATGAATCAGATTGAACCAATGGACGCTGATAAGTATCCATCACATCTTCCACACTCCAAAGCAATCTTTTGCCAAGCGCACCACCCGGATGGAATTTCGCAAAATCTTCACTGCCGAAATGATTGAGTTTCATAAGTGCAACTGCCAATGCGTCTCCCATCACCAGTTGGGCCGTGGTGCTCGAAGTTGGTGCAAGATTGTTTGGGCAGGCTTCACGGCTGATGTTTACATTCAGTACCACATCTGCATACTTAGCCAATTCGGAATCCGAGTTGCCGGTAAGGGCTATCAAACCTGCTGAATTTTTTTTCAAAATGGGTGCCACATCTTTGATTTCCTGACTGTTTCCGCTTTTTGAAACACAAATCACCAAATCCTCTGGATTTAATAATCCCAAATCACCATGGGTTGCTTCGGCAGCATGTAAAAACTGACTCTTCGTACCGGTAGAGTTAAAGGTTGCCACCATTTTTGTAGCTATATGCGCACTTTTCCCAATGCCTACCACTACAGTTTTTCCATTTCCGTTATGAATCATATTAACTGCCTGAGCAAACTCATCCCCAATTTTTTGAGCAATTTGAGCCAGTTCATTAATTTCGTCCTGAAAAACAGTTTGCGCTGTTTTGATTAATTCTTGATTTTTCAAATCTAAAGATTTTGCCCGTAATAATTTTATTTTGTATTTTAGGTCATTCGACCAATAAATTCAATGAAATTATTAAATTGAATCTTCAAAAGTACATAAAATTATTTCATTGAAATTTATTCTGTATGAATGAAAAAAAATGTTGAACTTTAGAGAAACTAAAATTGATTTTGTAATTTTCATCTTTCTAATGATTCTAAAAATTGAAGGAGAGGTAGGAAGTCTGTAAAATTTTAACAATACTCTTTTTATAAAATGAATACAACAAAAGATTTATCAGTATATTTAAAAAAGTACTTTGGCTTTGAGAAGTTCAAAGGACAACAGAAAGAGATTATCAACGATTTGCTGGAAGGAAGAGATGTGTTTGTTCTGATGCCTACAGGTGGGGGTAAATCACTGTGTTACCAGTTACCCGCCTTGATTTCAGAAGGAGTGGCGGTCATTGTATCTCCATTGATTGCGCTGATGAAAAATCAGGTAGATGCAATGCGAGGCATTTCTTCTGACGAAGATGTGGCACATGTGCTGAATTCATCTTTGAATAAAACACAAACCAAGAAAGTGATGGACGACATCCGGAGCGGAGTCACAAAAATGCTGTATGTGGCACCTGAATCACTGACCAAGGAAGAATACACAGATTTTTTTAAAACCGTAAAAATTTCATTTTTTGCCATTGATGAGGCACACTGTATTTCTGAATGGGGACATGATTTCAGACCTGAATACAGAAACCTGAAAAACATAATAAACAAAATAGGTGACGCACCGGTGATTGCCTTGACTGCCACTGCAACGCCAAAAGTTCAGGATGATATACAAAAGACACTGGGTATGCACAATGCGATGGTTTACAAAGCATCATTCAACAGACCCAACCTATTCTATGAGGTAAGGCCTAAAATCAACCAAGACAAACAGATTGTGAAATTCATCCATCAGCATCAGGGGAAATCGGGTGTTGTTTATTGTCTGAGTCGAAAAAAAGTTGAGGAGTTTTCACAATTGCTCCAAGTCAACGGAATCAAAGCAATTCCCTACCATGCAGGATTAGACACCAAAACCAGAACCTTGCACCAAGATATGTTCCTGATGGAAGAAGCCGATGTGGTAGTTGCGACGATTGCATTTGGAATGGGCATCGACAAACCAGATGTTCGTTTTGTGATTCACTACGATATGCCCAAAAGTCTGGAGAGCTATTATCAGGAAACTGGACGCGCCGGAAGAGACGACGGTGAAGGCCATTGTCTGGCCTTTTACGACTACAAAGACATTGAAAAACTCGAAAAATTTTTGGCCGGAAAAATGGTGGCAGAGAGAGAAATCGGTTTGCAGTTACTGAATGAGGTAGTCGCATATGCTGAGACTTCAATGTCGAGAAGAAAATTTCTACTACATTACTTCGGTGAAGAATTTGATGAAATAAACGGATTGGGTGCAAATATGGATGACAATATGCGAAACCCCAAAAAAATGGTCGATGCCTCAGCGGATGCCAAACTCATATTGGAAATTGTCAGAGACACCAAAGAGGTGTTGAAAATCAATGATTTGGTGAATGTGGCAGTAGGCAAAGAAAATTCGATTGTCAAATCCTACAATTTTAAATCAGAGGATTTTTTCGGGATTGGAAAAGAACAAGAAGATTATTACTGGAAAAGCATCATTCGACAGCTGATTGTGAGAGACTTCCTGTTCAAGGAGATTGAAACCTACGGCATTGTGAAATTATCTGACAAAGGCCGTCGGTTTATTGAGTCGCCCGACGAGTTTCTGATTGCCGAAGATGTTGATTATAGAAAACTGATGGACGAATCAGCATCCGAGTTAAACATACAGACACCAGCTGTCTTTGACGAAGATTTACTTAAACAACTGAAAGAATTAAGAAAGAAAATCGCTAAACAATATGGGATTCCACCATTTGCTGTTTTTCAGGATCCGAGCCTTGAAGACATGACCATGCAGTATCCTACTTCCATCAAGGAATTGACCAATGTATTTGGCGTGGGAGAGGGCAAGGCAGCCAAGTTCGGAAAACCGTTTGCGGATTTTATTGCAGCTTATGTTGAAGAAAACGACATCACCCGACCCGATGAAATGATTATCAGAAGCGTGGCAGACAAATCAAATCACAAGGTTTACATCATCAAAAGCGTGGATAGAAAACTCGATTTGGAGGACATGGCTGAAGCAAAAAGCCTTTCCATGGAAGAATTGCTGTCAGAAATGGAAAGCATCGTTTATCAAGGGACTAAATTAGACATCTCCTATTACATCAATGAAATCCTTGACGAAGATCAGCAGGAAGAAATTCACGAATTCCTGATGGAAGCTGAAAATGATTCCATGTCAAATCTGTTAGAAGAATTCGGTAATGACTACGAAGAAGATGAATTGAGGCTGATGAGAATTAAATTTATCAATGATGTAGCCAATTAACTGTTTTCGCAATATAACTATAGATTCAAGTATTTATGAGTAAAAAAGCTGTGCTGATGATTTTGGACGGATGGGGAATCAACCCCGACCCAAAGGTGTCAGCCATTGAAAAAGCGAATACCCCATTCATGGACCATTGTCAGAAAAATTATCCCAATGCTACCTTGGTGACATACGGCATGGAAGTAGGACTGCCCGAAGGACAAATGGGAAATTCAGAAGTAGGACACATGAACCTTGGCGCAGGAAGGGTGGTTTACCAAAACCTCGTGAGAATCA
>JAQVKJ010000248.1 GCA_028694715.1 Weeksellaceae bacterium
CCAGTAGATGCGCAAAGAGATTGCCCCACCTGTTCAGGGAAAGTCAGACTCTGGTACAGAGGAGAAGAAGTTTTTAGGGTGACCACACGCAGAAATGAATGGTGGGAAGCATAAGGCTGGATTTGCAACACCTGTCGCTTCGACAAAAAAGAAACCAAAGACTGGGTGATCGAAGGCCCTTCAAGGGTCTATCAAGGTTCCGTTATCAGCAACAACCATGCTTCTGGAAACCAAAGAACCCAAAAGCCGAAAAATGTACTGCCCGAAGTAATGAAGTGGGAACCCAAGTTCACCTTTGACATTCATGATGAAAGTGAAGTAAACCGACCCGACAAAGACATCAGTCAGAAATACGGCCCGGCCACTTCCAAAGATTATTTGGACGAGAATCCGAAAAAACAGAAAAAAGGAAAATTAATCGATATCAGGGGCAAAGATCCCAAAAAAAGAACACCATAAAAGATGAACCCGGATATATACAGTGAAATAGCAGAAAAAGCAACGCTCAGTGGTATTTTGATTGGGCTGTCACTTGTTGTCGCCATGTATTCAACCTGGGCAGAACGAAAAGTCGCAGCCTATATTCAGGACAGAAAAGGGCCGGATAGGGCCGGATGGGGCGGTTTGCTTCAACCGCTGGCAGACGGCGGAAAACTCTTTTTCAAAGAAGAAATTACACCGGCACATGCCGAAAAATTTCTGTTCATCCTCGGCCCCACCATTGCAATGACACTTGCGCTGATGACCGGTGCAGTCATTCCATGGAGTACCGAATTTAGCTGGGGCAATTCAGTTATCAATCCCTTGATAGCCGATATCAATATCGGTTATCTCTATGTACTGGGTGTACTCAGCTTGGGTGTCTATGGTATGTTACTCGGTTCTTGGGCTTCAAACAACAAATGGTCGCTGATGGGAGGAATCCGTGCAGCCTCACAAATCATTTCATACGAAATCCCGTTGGGCATTACGCTGATTGCAGTGTTTATGATCAGCGGATCGCTCAAACTGGATGTGATTGTTGCCGGACAAATGGACGGATACTGGAACATCGTACTACAGCCGATTGGCTTTGTCATCTTTCTGGTATGCTGTTTTGCAGAAACCAACCGAACACCCTTTGACCTGCCCGAGGCCGAAAACGAACTGATCGGTGGATACCACTCAGAGTACTCATCCATGAAACTCGGATTTTTCCTATTCGCTGAATATGTGAATATTTTCATCACATCGGTATTGCTGGCCACCCTGTTTTTTGGCGGCTACGACATCCCCTTTGTGAACGATGCAAAACTGACAGAAAACCTGGGAATGAACACCATGGCTGTACTCCATTTTCTGGTGCTTTTCATCAAAACCTGCTTCTTTATATTTTTATTTATGTGGGTAAGATGGACCATACCGAGGTTCCGATACGATCAGTTAATGGATTTGGGCTGGAAAAGATTATTACCCCTGGCGCTATTTAATTTGTTGATTACAGGATTTGTAATACTTTATTTTTTTAATTAAGACAAAATGGAATTTCTAACAGATAAAGCACAACCGGTCAACAGAAAGCCAATGACTTTCTGGGAAAGAATATATTTGATCAATATATTCATCGGTATGTGGATTACACTGAAACACTTCTTCAAAAAGAAAGTGACCGTCCGTTATCCAGAAGTGGAGAGACAGTTCAGTGAAAATTACCGCGGAATGCACATTCTCAATCGCGACGAAGAAGGCAGAGAAAACTGTACCGCCTGCGGATTGTGCGCATTGGCTTGCCCTGCAGAGGCCATCACCATGGAAGCTGCAGAAAGATTGCCCGGTGAAGAACATTTGTACCGGGAAGAAAAATATGCAGCCAGGTATGAAATCAATATGTTGAGATGTATCTTCTGCGGATTGTGTGAAGAAGCTTGCCCAAAGGATGCGGTTTATCTCAGCCAGTCCGTTGTACCGGCAAGTTACAAAAGAAAAAATTTCATCTATACCAAAGAAGATTTATTAATCCCATTTCCTAAAAAAGAAACCAAAGAATGAGTACACCCGAAATTTTGTTTTTCATAATGGCAGGACTGACGGTTTTGAGCGGATTGCTGACAGTAGCATCAAAAAACCCGATTCATTCCATATTGTATTTAATCATTACATTTTTCAGTATTAGCGGACATTATGTACTGATGAACGCACAGTTTCTGGCCGTTATAAACATCATCGTTTATGCAGGCGCCATCATGGTTTTATTTCTGTTTGTGGTCATGATTATGAACCTTAACAAAGAGGACAGGAATTTCAGTAAACCCTTTGTGATTACCGCGGCATCCATCGTTTCGGCTGTATTTCTACTGCTGACTGTAAGAATCATGATGCAGTCGGACATCGGCCAAAATCAGTTGCTGCTGGCTGAGGGTGAAATAGGATTGACAGAAAATCTGGGTTCGGTGCTTTATTCAGACTATGTCATTCCCTTTGAACTTGCGAGTATTTTATTCATGAGTGCAATGATTGGCGCAGTGATGCTGTCCAGAAAAACCAAAAAGGAAAAAAGAGAAAGTGCAAGATGATTTGAATGAATTATAATTTGAAAATATAAGAATGATACCGATTAGTTACTATTTATTTCTGTCACTCATACTGTTTTCCATCGGGATGGCAGGAGTGATTATCCGCAGAAATATCGTCATCATGCTGATGTGTGTTGAATTGATGCTCAATTCAGTCAATCTGTTATTGGTGGCATTCTCAAAAATGCACCAGGCAAAAAGCCCGGGTACAGACGCCGGAATCGAAGGACAGATTCTCGTCATCTTCATCATGGTAGTGGCTGCAGCAGAAGTGGCCGTGGGACTGTCGGTGATGATATTGTTCTACAGAAAAGTATATAAAACAGATGTTCAATTCTTAGACCGTTTAAAGCATTGATTTATGGAGAATTATATTTGGCTCATACCTTTTTTACCCTTCCTGGGATTCATCATTAACGGATTAGGCAGAAATAAGCTCCCAAAAAGCATTTTGTCAATTATAGGCCCAGGTGTGGTGTTTGCCAGCTTCATACTTTCGGTGCTTGTATTTGTGGCTGTGCCTTCAGGGCCGGGCGCAGAACCCCGGATTTTCCATTTCTTTGACTTCATTGCTCTCGAAATTATAAGAATTCCATTTGCCTTTCAGATAGATGCACTGACCAGTTTGTTCATGCTGATCATCACAGGTGTTGGTTTTCTAATTCATGTGTACGCTGTAGGTTATATGTACGAAGACAAAGGCTTTGGCAAATTCTTCTCCTTCTTTAATTTATTTATTTTCAGCATGTTGATTCTTGTAATGGGAAGCAATTTCATGATGATGTACATCGGCTGG
>JAQVKJ010000249.1 GCA_028694715.1 Weeksellaceae bacterium
AAGATAGACCACATCAAAACCTTGAGAAGCGCGTTTCAGAAACTCAAATGCATCGCTCCTTATCACAGTGAATTTGTCGTCAAGATTCATTTTTTTTATGGTTTCACTCAAAAATTTAACACAATCCGGATGGATGTCCACCGAAACAACCCGTTGACTTCCTCTGGAAACGAATTCAAGACCGATGCTGCCAATGCCCGAAAACAAGTCAAGTACAGAAATTTCGTCAAAATCATAATGATTGTTCAGTACATTGAACAATGCTTCCTTAGCAAAATCGGTGGTGGGCCTAACGGGAAGACTGGCCGGCGCAATTATTTTTTTTCCCTTGAATGAACCTGAGATAATTCGCATTCTGATAATTTGTATAAACTGTAATTTTTCATATAAACCTCTTCCTTCACCGCCTGACTCAGTCGTCGCACATATTTTCTCAGCAACTCAAAGATCTTCCTACCTTCCATTAGTTCTCCGTATGTTTTCACATTCACGGTGTTGGTGTCAAACCCAAACTGATCCGCCACATAAAGCGAATAAAACAAAACATCTTCCGCAGTCGGTGTCTCAAATAAATTGTAATACAACAACTTATCGCTCTCGCTTACTAAGATTTCCAACATCTGATGACTGAGATGCAGATGAATGAACGGTTCTGAATTTACTGCCACCGAATCCATCAGAACTTTTCCCGAATGACAATAGACGGTGTTTGCATATTGCAGGTTCAGTTTGTCGAACAAAAGCTGTGAAATTCCAAACACCAGAGAAGCACCAAAAACCGACTGTGAACTCAGCAATCTGTTGTTCTCAAATTCTGCTTCACTGAAATTCAGAAGTACTTCCAAGTTTTCATCCAAAAGTTCTGCAGGTACGACATTGAAAAAAGTAGAAACAAAAGAAGCCCTTACCTGAGAAAAATTTCTTCTCAAACTCAAATTAAGCTCAAATTCTCGTATGATTTCTGCTTCCCAATTCAAAGATTGCTCAACCTGAAAATCATGAACCATGGGACGACTGTCGCGCCCGTTGTCCACTGAATAGGAAAAGCCCTCTCTGTAAAAAAGAAGGTTCAAATTTGCAGTATGCATAGAATGGTCTGAAATAAGTCTGAATTTTAAGCCGTAAAGATAATTCATTCCTTATTAATTTCATATCCGTAAAGCCCCAGCCTTGTAAATACAAAAATATTCTTTGAAAATTAATTTTACAATCCATTGGTTATTAAACGAATATAACTTTGCGCTCATTTTTCAAGTCCAATACAATTCATTCCGATTTAATTGACCCAAATTCGTTTCAGTGTTTTAATCAAAAAATTTTTATTATGAACAAATCCAAATCATTTATCGTAATTCTGATTTCAGCCATTGTGCTGAACAGCTGTCAACACCCAACCGACGAAATGGCTGAATCGGTGGCCGAATACACCGAAAGCGATACAGCTCTGGCAGTTGATTCCGGAATCCCAATGAATTCCACTGCTGCCGATTATCAACATCCCGATAAAAAATTTATCCGTACGGCCAGTGTATCGATGGAAGTCAACAATGTATATAAAACCACTACAAGAATCGAAAACCAATTGGGGCAATTGGGCGGTTTTGTGGCTGAAAGCAATCTGAATACCCATGTAATTTCTACAGAAACATTTCCTCTCGATTCTGACAGTGCTGTTGAAGTCAGAAAATATGTGGTCAGAAACGAGATGTCGTTGAGGGTACCAGAAACCGAACTTTCTAAATTTTTAATTTTGCTCGGCGATGAAATTCAATTTCTGGATTACAGGAACATCGAAGCCGACGATGTTACACTGAAATTACTGTTGAGCCAAAACGAACAACAACGAATGAATTCTACTGCCGGAAAACTTAACGAATTGACTAAAGAAAACGGAAAAATCAGTGAAAAACAAAATGCAATTTCAGCCATCGACCAACAACAACACGGTCTTAACCAAGAAAAAATCAATCAGTTGTCAACCGAAGACCAGATTGCATTCAGTACCGTACGGTTGAAAATCAGCGAAAAAATAAAAGTCGCAGAAACCACAGTCATCAACACAAAAAGTTTCAACGACAAATACCGCCCCGCATTCTGGCAAAGTGCTTCCCACTCATTAATAAACGGATTCAGACTGTTCCAGACGATACTGATTGGCTTGCTGTATCTTTGGCCTGTATTTTTGTTGGGAAGTCTTGGATGGATGTTTTATCGGCATCACAGAAGAAACAAAAAATCAGCTTCCGTCTGACAAATTACAATGACAAGAACCAAAAAAACCGGATTTGAATGTCCGGTTTTTTTTATGAAGTTGCCAATGCAATAAAATCAATCAGCTTTTTTTATTAAATTTGACAAAAATACAGACAATTTGAAAATCATTGCAGTGATACCGGCACGATACTCTGCCAGCCGATTTCCGGGTAAGTTAATGGCAATGCTTGGCGACAAGACTGTGATTCAGACTACTTATGAAAACACTATGAAAACCCTGCTTTTTGACGATGTTTTTGTAGCTACTGATTCCGAGATAATTTATAACGAAATCAGTGGAAACGGTGGCAAAGCAATCATGAGCAGTAGAGAACACCAAACCGGAAGTGACCGGATTGCCGAGGTTATCAAAGACATCCACTGTGATGTGGTAGTGAATGTTCAGGGCGATGAGCCATTTGTAAAAAGAGAAGCACTCGACAAGCTCGTTCAAGCCTTCAAGGCCGACACTGCCAATGAAATTTCGCTGGCTACCCTTGCGCAGGAAATGGATAAGGAAGAAGATATACACAACCCAAATGTGGTAAAAGTCAACCGTGACATTCACAATTTTGCACTCTATTTTTCGAGAAGTGCCATTCCCTACCCGAGAGACAAGGAATTCCGCGCCAAATATTATCGCCACATCGGCATATACGCATTCAGAAAAAAGGCACTGCTGGAATTTGCAAAACTGCCGATGAGACAGAATGAAAAAGCAGAAAAATTGGAACAACTACGGTATCTGGAGTACGGAATGAAAATCAAAGTATTAGAAACCGGTTTTATGGGCATAGAAATCGATACGCCCGAAGATTTGGAAAGAGCAAACGCCTATTTAAAACAACTTCAAACAACCGGATCATGAGCTTCAAAAATTTTCCGATGGTTACCCGTGTGGTGTACGGACTCGGCTGTTCAAATCAGATTGAACAAATCGTGAAGCCGGTCAGAAAAAACGGTCATCCTGTAATTTACTTTGCCGACCATTGTTTTAAGGGCAAAAAACTAGAAAAAAGCATTCCCGTTGAGCAAAACGACAAAATCATATTCATTTACACCGACCGAGAACCCACTACTGCATATGTGGAC
>JAQVKJ010000250.1 GCA_028694715.1 Weeksellaceae bacterium
TTGATTTTGAAACCCAAGGAATACAAACTTTTGTGGACGGTGACTGGCTGAAGGCCAAAGGAACCACGCTGGGTGCAGACAATGGAATCGGAGTGGCAGCCATCATGAGCATACTCGAGAGCAATGACATTCCGCATCCGGCCATCGACGCCTTGTTTACTATAGACGAAGAAACAGGAATGACAGGTGCTTTTGGTCTTCGCGGAGGCTTATTGAAAGGTGAAATTTTGCTCAACCTCGATTCTGAAGAAGACGACGAAATCACCATAGGTTGTGCAGGTGGACTGGATGTGACCGCCAGTGGGCATTATCCCGTTCAAACATTGAGGAGGAAAGGCATTGCGTTTGAAATAAAAGGACTGCAGGGCGGGCATTCGGGAATCAATATCCACGAAGGTCGTGGCAATGCAAATGTACTGATGAGTAGGTTTTTATTTCTCGGATTGGAACATCAAATTCAGCTAACAGAAATCAATGCGGGAGGCTTGAGAAATGCAATACCGAGAGAAGCCAAAGCCGTGTTTTTGGTTAACAATACAGAGGATTATATTAAAAATGCAGAAGCTCTAAAAGCCGATATACTGAATGAATTTGAACACATAGAGAAAGACCTTGAAATTCTTATTTCTACCACCGAAATCAAAGGAAAATCAGTTTCAATAGAAGATTCTGTCCGAATTGTCAGGGCATTGAAATCCGCACACAATGGTGTGTACAGGATGAGCCCCGAAGTTGAAGGGTTGGTAGAAGCATCAAACAATATCGCAAGAGTAGAATTGAAAGACGGACATGTCAAGGTGCTGAACCTGACTCGTTCCTCCGTAGAATCCACCAAAATGGAAGTAGCCGATCAGCTAAAAGCTGCATTTGAATCCGCATGGATGGAAGTGGAGTACAGTGGAGGTTATCCCGGCTGGAAGCCCGATCCGAATTCGAGCATTCTTGCTGTACTTGTGAAAGTTTACGAGGATAAATTTGGCGAGAAGCCCGGCGTTTCTGCCTGCCATGCGGGTCTGGAATGCGGCATCATCGGCACCAATTATCCGGGCATGGAAATGATTTCATTTGGTCCAACTATTCTGGGTGCACATTCTCCCGAAGAAAGAGTCAACATCCCTTCGGTTCAGAAATTTTGGGGCTATTTACTCGACATTCTTAAGGAAATACCTAAAAAATAATTTCAAAATTCAATCAAATCTGAGTCTGCTGTTGCAGGCTCTTTTTTTTATTCCGAAATTTGTATTCAATCTTAACCAAACCATGACAAAACTATTCAGAAAAATTTTTGGGTCAGCCGACCCCATACTTAAGGAGGCATTGAAATCCGGAGCTTTTTTGGTGGATGTACGCACCAAAACTGAATTCGATGCAGGCAGCGCAAAAAATGCGGTCAATATACCTCTTAGCGATTTGATGGAAGAACTGGAACAATTCAACAACAAACAACAAATCGTGGTTTTCTGCCACAGCGGAGTCAGGAGTTGTTATGCCCGACAGTTGTTGATGGAGAACGGGTTTCAGAGCGTTATCAACGGGGGAGGACTACAGAAGGTGTTGAATGCAATCAAAGAAAATGGATAAACAAAAGGACAAACTCGACAAAAGTTTTTGGAATTCAAAATGGGAAAATCAAAAAACCGGTTGGGACATTGGTCGGCCTTCTCCTCCGATTGTGGAATACATGAATCGGTATCCCAACAAAAATGTATCTATACTGATTCCCGGATGTGGAAATGCCTACGAAGCTGAGCATCTTGTTTCGGCCGGATTCAAGGACATAACTTTGTTGGACATCGCACCGAAGGCAGTTGAAATCATCAGTGAGAAATTCAATGAAATGCCTGAAGTAAAAGTGTTTTTAGAAGATTTCTTTCTGTTTGAAGGTCATTATGATTTGATTATTGAACAGACTTTTTTCTGTGCCCATGCTCCGTTTCGTCGTGAAGAGTATGCAAAAAAAGCCTATGACTTGCTCAAACCGGCTGGTAGAATTGTAGGCGTTTTATTCAGCAGTGAATTTGAATTTGAAGGACCGCCTTTTGGTGGGACAGAAGTTGAGTACAGAAGAATTTTTGAGCCGTATTTTGAAATCAGAATCATGGAAGAATGCTACAACAGCATTAGGCCAAGGGCCGGTAACGAACTTTTTATTGAATTAATCAAACGCTAAAAGCATCACAGTTTTTGTGGAGAAAATAATAATACACTTGGGGAAATGAGTAACATAATCGTACTTGGTGGAGGTATGGTAGGAAGCGCAATGGCGGCGGATTTGTCGGCCAAACACAAAGTCACCTTGGCAGATTTTGATTTGTCAGCACTTGAACGAGCAAAGTCAAAATACAAGATTGAGGAACTCATACAGCTGAATGTAACCGATGTTCCATTGTTAAAAAAAACTGTCGAGCCGTTTGAACTTGTGGTTTGCGCGGTTCCGGGCTTTCTGGGTTTTGGCGTGTTGAAAACCTTGATTGAAATGGGGAAGAAGGTAGTGGACATTTCGTTCTTTCCTGAAAATTCTCTTGAATTAAAAGAAATTGCAATACAAAATCAAAGTACTGCAATTGTCGATTGTGGCGTGGCACCGGGTATGGGGAATCTGATTTTGGCCCATCACAACAGTCAAATGAAAATCACTGATTTCGAATGTTTGGTCGGTGGACTTCCGAAGCTGAGAAAATGGCCTTTTGAATACAAAGCTCCTTTTTCGCCTATGGATGTAATAGAGGAATACACTCGGCCTGCAAGGTATGTGGAGAACGGAAATCTACTCACCAAAGAAGCGCTTTCTGATTGTGAATTGATAGAATTTGAGGGGGTTGGAACCCTGGAGGCTTTCAATACCGACGGGCTGAGATCACTGATTTTCACGCTGCCACACATACCGAACATGAAAGAAAAGACGCTCCGCTATCCCGGACATGTAGATTATATAAAAGCATTGAAAACAGTGGGATTCTTTGATGAAACACCCGTTGAAATTGATGGAAAATCCATTCGCCCTCTGGATTTCACTTCCCGAATGCTGTTTAAGGAATGGAAACTTGCTGACGATGAGGCTGAATTTACAGTGATGAGAATTGGCATAAAAGGGAAGAACGATGCCGGAGAAATTGAGACAGTTGTCTATGATTTGTACGATGAATACGATGCTGTAACCGGTGTTTCATCCATGGCAAGAACCACGGGTTATACTGCTACTGCAGTTGTCAACTGGCTTTTGGAGAGTGGTTTCAATGAAGTCGGGGTTTTTCCGCCGGAACTCATTGGACACAAATCCGCTTGTTTTGACTTCGTCATGAATTATCTGAACCAAAGAGGA
>JAQVKJ010000251.1 GCA_028694715.1 Weeksellaceae bacterium
TCACCGCATTGATGCCGATTTCGCTTGTGAGCTGACCAGTCAGCTGCAAATCGAGAGAAGACTGTACAGAGGCACTCTGGTTGTTTCCGAAGCGGATTCCGCGCACCAAAGAACCCCGACTATTGAGTCCGTCAAATGGTTTTTTGGTTTCTGTTTTTTTCCTGCCAAGGCTGTAATATCTGTTTTCAATCATTGGTTCTCTGATGATGGCAGTGTCTTTTGAAAAAACGATTTCCTCTTGGAATTTGGGATGTACATAATAGTAAATCACTACTTTCTGACCTTCCATCAATGGGTCAAATGAGATTTCAGAGTGCTCAAAATTGATGTTGTAGAATCGTTCCGAAACTTCATTTCCGGCTGTATCAGTGATTTTGAATTTGTCAGGAAGAATCAGCTTGGCATTGAGTTTTAGTGTGTCTGATGAAATAAATACCGTGTCTTGTCTGAAATTGTCGTTCGTCCAACCGGTCTCTTGTGCACCGAGCCGCAGGAAGCACAAAATCAGCAACAGAAAAAAGATATATTTCTTCAGAGCCAAATGATTCTTTTTGTACAAATAACGGAAATTTGATTCTTGTGGTGTATTTGTTTTTGATTAGATGTCTGAAATGAAGCCTTATTCAAACTTTAAATTCTGTGTCTATTGGTTATTTCATTGTAAAATTCATGGAATCATCTTCTTAAATTCTTTGAAAAATATGTCCACTGCGCAATGAAATCTCTGTTATGATATGACAAAGCTTCATCATAGTAGGTCCGAATCATTAACAATTGGCTGATGCTTTAGTGCATATTTGTCCTGCTTTTGTTGATTCTGCTTCTTTACCATTTAAACAAGGGCTTGTCAGACATTAGTTTGTTGACTTTCTGTCCCACCTCTTCCAATACGGTATCATTGTCCTTGTTCATCAGTGCCTCATCAATCAACTCGGCAATGGTTTCCATGTCTTTTTCCTTCAAACCTCGGGTAGTAATTGCCGGCGTACCCAGTCGGATGCCGGAGGTGGTGAATGGAGATTTGTCGTCAAAAGGAACCATGTTTTTATTACAAGTGATATGTGCTTTGACCAATGAGTTTTCGGCTTCTTTTCCTGTGATGTTTTTATTTCGTAAATCAATCAGCATCAAATGGTTGTCCGTGCCTCCTGAAATGATTTGATAACCGAGCCCTGCCATTGCTTTTGCCAGTGATTTGGCATTTTTTGTTACCTGAAGTATATAATCAAAAAATCCTTCTGACAATGCTTCCTCAAATGCAACCGCTTTGGCGGCAATTACATGCTCGAGCGGTCCCCCCTGCGTTCCCGGGAATACACCCATATTCAGCAAGTTTGACATCATTTTGAGTTCACCTTTCGGTGTTTTGTAGCCCCATGGATTTTCAAAATCCTTGCCCATCATGATGATTCCGCCTCTGGGTCCTCTCAATGTTTTGTGGGTAGTTGAAGTAACGATGTGGCAATAAGGCAGCGGGTCATTGAGTATCCCCCTTGCAATCAATCCCGCCGGATGTGCAATATCCGCCATCAGCAATGCCCCGATTTCGTCAGCTACTTCTCTGAATTTTTTGTAATCAATGTCTCTCGAATAGGCAGAAGCACCACAAATTATCAGTTTGGGTCTTTCCTTTAGCGCGGTCTGGCGCATGGCTTCATAATCAATTCTGCCGCTTTCTTTTTCGACCTGATAAAAACAAGTGTCATAAATCAAACCCGATGCACTCACTGGTGAGCCGTGGGTTAGATGTCCACCGTGTGACAAATCCATCCCCATAATTTTATCACCCGGTTTGAGTATGGCCAGATAAACCGATGCATTTGCTTGAGAACCACTGTGTGGTTGTACATTCACATATTCCGCATTGAAAAGTTGTTTCAATCTCTCCATGGCAAGCGTTTCGATTTCGTCCACCACTTCACAGCCGCCGTAATATCTTTTGTAAGGATAACCTTCTGCATATTTGTTGGTGAGAATGGAACCCATCGCTTGCATCACCTCATCACTCACATAATTTTCTGAGGCAATCAGCTCAAGTCCGACGGTTTGTCGTTCTCTTTCGTCCTCAATCAAATCAAAAATAATGTCTCTTGCCATATTGAATAAAATATATCTTCCAAAATTACTGATTTTTTATTAGAAAAAGGAGATTTAAGTCAGTCGAACGATTTGCTTGGGTTTGTGGTTGAAATTTGATTTATATCTTTGAAGCATGAGAAAATATCTGGGTTTGGGTTTGATGTCAGGTACCTCACTGGACGGGTTAGATATCTGTCTTGCTGAATATACTTTACCCGAACCGGGCTACCAAATCATTTCCGCATGTACCTTGCCTTATTCCGATGAATGGAAAAAGAAGCTGAGAAATTCTATCCACCTTTCGGGCGAGGAACTGTTTCGTTTGGACATCGAATTCGGCCATTTCATTGGAAAAGCTGTCAACGAATTCATAGAAACTCATCAAATCAGCCCGCCGGATTTCATTGCTTCACACGGACACACGGTTTTTCATAATCCCGGGAGTGGTTACACTCTTCAAATCGGGAATGGACAGGTGATACACAAACAAACCGGCATACGCACAGTTTATGATTTCAGATTGCAGGATGTAATTCTTGGCGGTCAGGGTGCTCCACTGGTTCCGATTGGAGATGAGCAGTTGTTTGCTGCTTATGATGCATGTCTGAATCTGGGTGGGTTTTCCAATATTTCCTTCAGTAAAGATGGAGAAAGAATTGCTTTTGACATTTGTCCGGTCAATATTGTGCTGAATATGCTGGCCGAAAAATCAGGAAAGAAATACGATGAATATGGTGAAATTGCCCGTTCGAACAAGGTGAATATGATGCTTTTGGAAAAACTTGACGGACTTGATTTCTACAATCAGTCGCCACCGAAATCGTTGGGATGGGAGTGGTGCATTGCCAATATTTTTCCATTGCTGGAGACCTCTGGGCTTGAAAGTGGAGATTTACTTTCGACCTTCACGGAACATATTTCTAATCAAATATCTCAGATTGTGAATGTTCATCAATTTGCAAATGTGCTGCTCACCGGTGGCGGTGCATACAATTTGTTTTTGATTGAACAGTTAAGCGATAAAACCAGTGCAGAAATCATATTGCCTGCGAAAGAAATCATCGAATACAAAGAAGCTTTGATTTTTGGATGGATGGGATTGTTGAGAATCGAAAACCGGACAAATGTGCTTCGTTCCGTAACGGGCGCAGACAAAAATCATTCGTCGGGACTGATTGCAGGAAATTAAATGATTCCAAAAAATTATTTCCAAAATGCATGTAAGGCGCTGAAATTTTATAA